>DNGT01000157.1 GCA_003486165.1 Desulfobacteraceae bacterium | reverse complement strand
TATCGTGAACCGAGGGAAATCCTTCAGGCGCTTTTATTTGGAAAGGGGGCGCTATGAACGAACAAAGCAAAAATAGTGATGTAAAATCGGAAAGCATTTTTAAGGATCACAGATTTTGGGAATATGTTGCCCAAATCAAAATTGATGGACATGCCCGGCAGACATCCTGGAAGCATGGCTAAAGGAAAACAACCCGGAGTTTTTTGAGGGTTAAAGGGGGTTATCATGGGAAGTATTTACAAAAGAGGAAACACTTACTGGATTCAGTATTACAGGAACGGCAAGCCTTACAGGGAAACCACAAAAAGCAAGAAAGAAGCAGATGCCAAACGCTTATTGAAAAAGCGTGAAGGCGAAATCTCAAAGGGCAAACTTCCGGGGATATACTTTGACCGTGTGAATTTTGATGAACTTTCCGAGGATTTTCTCAGGGATTACCGCATCAATCAAAAGAAGTCTCTTGATAAGGCAGGGAGAAGCGTTAACCATCTTAAAAAGCGTTTTGAGGGGTATCCTATACCCCAAATTACAACGCCTAATATTCAGGCTTATATTGAGTATCGTATGAATGAAGGGGTTGCAAATGCCACAATAAATCGTGAACTATCGGCATTGAAGCGTATGCTTAACCTTGGAGCGAAACAGACTCCCCCAAAAGTTGACCGTGTGCCTTATATCCCCATGCTGAAAGAAAACAACGTACGCAAGGGATTTTTTGAACATGGCGAGTTTGTGGCTTTGAGGGATGCTTTGCCGGACTATCTGAAAGGCTTTGTGACATTCGCCTATAAAACAGGCTGGAGAGTGTCAGAGGTAACAGGGTTAACATGGAATCAAGTTGATCTTGACAACGGTATTGTCAGGCTTGAATCAGGCGAAACAAAGAATGATGGGGGCCGGACGGTCTATCTTGACGATGAACTTCAAGAGGTATTCAATCATCATTGGGAATCGAGGAAAAGAAACCGGAAGTTGACACCCTATGTTTTTACTAACATGGACGGTACAGGCCAAATAAGCGATTTCAGGGGTTCATGGAACAAAGCCTGCAAGGATGCACAAATCGGCAAGAGGTTGTTCCATGATTTCAGATGTACAGCGGTTAGAAATATGATTCGGTCTGGAATACCTGAACGTGTGGCAATGATGATTTCAGGACACAAGACACGGTCAGTTTTTGAGAGATACAACATTGTAAACGATGCAGATTTGAAACTTGCAGCACAAAAACAAGAGTACTACCTTCAAGCACAAAAAGACACAATTTCAAGCACAATCCATGATTTCGGCACCAAAAAAGGGATTAACCAAAATGGCTAACCCCCTGATTTCATTGGTGCCGGAGGTCGGAATCGAACCGACANNAATAACCTTTTATCCGAAACCTACGAGCGTTGTCAATAAAATAGAATCCGTAACAAATTCGTTTTTTCAATCTTTGCAAGTTTTATTTTACTATTAAATTCCAGTTCGTCGGAGCTATGTGTCCCCATAATAATTTTTCAATAGCTCCGCATAAATTTGGATGGGATGTCTGACCCGTATATTTTTACCGGATCTGGACAGCATGTCCGAGAGTTGAAGCATACAGGCCGGACATCCGGTGGCCACAGTCGAACACGAGGAAGCAATGATATGATCTATTTTTACTNNCGTAATATTGCAAATTGAAACTTCCTCCCAGCCCGCAGCACCGGTCGGATTCAGGCATTTCTTTAAGCCGATAGCCTGGATGGGCATTGATGAGAGCCCGGGGTTCGGAAGACACACCCAAAGATTTTTTGAGATGACATGGATCATGGTAGGTGATATCGGCAGGTTCGACATGGCCATCAAAGTCAACCTTATTAATCCCGATTCTTGATACCAGAAACTGATTGATATCCATGATTTTTTGAGAAATCGCCGCCACTCTGGTTTGAACAAAACCAGAATCTTTATCTGCCATCATCGGCCATATTTCCTTAATGGTCGATGTGCATGTGGCGCATGATGTGACAAAATAATCAAACTTTTCGGCGTCGAATATTTCTAAATTGTGGCGAAGAAGACGGTTAAAGGTCACCGTGTCTCCTGAAGAGATGGCCGGAATACCGCAGCAGCTTTGATCTTGGGGCATAAAAACTCCTACGCCATGATGGTTTAAAGCATGGACAACGTCCTGAGCGACTTTTGGGAAAAACTTGTCGATAAGGCACCCGACATAAAACGCCACTTTAATACCTGACCCGCCTATTTGAGTGTTCAACGCCGGTATCAGGCGATGAAACGGCGTTTTGGCCAGGGGAATGAAATGCCGGTTTCCAATNNCAGAAGACACCGATTCAGGCGTTCATACACGCCTTTTGGATCTTTGAACATTTCCTGCAATAGCCCCTCAAGAAGTGCCAGTTTTCCCCGGGCTACATCGGCTTCCCTGCCGGTTTCCGCAAACAGCGGACAAACCGCCATGCACATGCCGCACCGCATGCAGATCCTCAGTTGATCTTCCAGTTCCCGCA
>DNGT01000086.1 GCA_003486165.1 Desulfobacteraceae bacterium | reverse complement strand
AAAGGCATAAAAATGTGGCGTTCTCTGTGTTTCGTAGAAAAGATACAAATCGATGAGCACCATAAACAATCAGTTAGAAGATTTTATTGAAATAATGACCTTTTTCTTTCTCTGTATTCTGCTTCCAGATGTTGAAATATCTTCATTTTTTTGCAGATAAATACGCCTTATATTATATCCTTTTTCTATATGCTTGGCCAGGGATCTTGCCATATTTTTCTGAACATTTTCATCATCGTAAAATGCAAGTTTTTTACGAACAGTCACTGTTTCTTGAACTTCGCATTGATCTTGGGCATGATGCAAATTTTCAGTTGCGTTCTCTTTGGTTGACAAAAATATGTTTGAGATCTCCTCTAGACCCATTCCCGAGTTCTTTTTTTCCATTTAGAATGCGCCTTTTATTTCCTCTTTTCGTTTAAGCAGCGATTGATAAAGTTTAAATCCCATCCTCATCGTTAATAAAAGAATCCGTGGATCTTCTGGCAATGGCTTCAATCATCTGTGAATAATTGGATTGAGAAGAATACCCAGAAAATTCCTCTATCTCAGAATCCAGGGATTCATCCTCAGGCAATTCCGCGGCACCGTCAATATATTCTTCTGTTTTCTGCAACATATCTTGCGCCGCGTTAGAGGTGTTGAGATTCTGGTACGCTCTGGTTTCCCTTGAGTGAATAACCTCCTCAGCCAGGTTTTCGTAATCCAGGTGACCAATGGCATTTTTATCATAATCGCCAACAGGCAGGCCAAGATCTGCTGTTTCTCTGAGACGGATATTGTAACGAATTACCGTGTCAAAGACATTGCTTCCAAATTCTGCTTGAACTTTTTCTAATACAGTTCTGGAATAACGTGTTCTGCGGTCATACATCGTGATAAGCGCACGAGATTTAATATCATGGTCAATTTTGTCTTTAAGCATGATAATGATCTCTATGAGTTTGGCAACACCGCGAAGAGAAAAAAGGCTCATATCGATGGGGATAATTACTTCATTGCAGGCACGAAGTGCATTAAAGCAAAGATGCCCAATGCTTGGAGGACAATCAATTACAATAAAATCATATTGTTCTTTGAGAGGCTGAATGGCCTGAAAGAGTCTGTGTTCCCTTCTCTCCAGCCCTGAAAGCTCTTGTTCGAATGCACTGAGGATTAGGCTTGAAGGAGCAAGATCAAAGTTGTCTTTAACAGGCACCAAGATATCCTCAATCCCCCAAAGCCAATTTTTCTTAGGTGTTATCACATCATAAATAGTTTTTTCGAGATCAGAAGGCTTTACGTTCAGTCCCATGGTTGCATGGGCCTGAGGATCAAAATCGATGAGCAATACCTTTTGTCCTTTTTGAGATAATGAATATGAAAGGTTAATGGCCGTTGTTGTCTTACCGCATCCTCCTTTTTGATTCGCACTCGCAATAACTCTCATAAATTTCCTCCTTTCTTTTATTTACGAATAAGAATAGTTTTTTATATTTAAAAAAAAAATTTTTCAAGGAAAAATACGATATATTGTGTAATAAAAAATAAAACATACAACATAAAGTTGACAACCAGTTTATAATAAGTTAGGAAATCATATCTGTATATTGATTTTATCTTTTGTTAATTGATTTTGGGAAAATACATCATCCATCCACAAGTAATGATATGAGAAGAAGTGATAAAGAAATTACCGATAAAAAAGCNNCTTAAAAAAAATCCTAATGTTTGTTTTGAATTCGAAATATTTACACAAGTTATCAAATCAGCCGAGGCATGTAAGTGGGGAATGAAATATAGAAGTGTTATTGGGTTTGGCAAAGCCAGCGTTATTTCTGATGATGACGATCTGAAACGGCAGGCTTTTGATATCATTATGAATCAATACGCCGACGGATCATTTATATATGAAGAAGCATTATTGAAATCTATTGTTATAATAAAGGTCGAAATTCACAGCATGACTGGAAAACAATCTGGAATTTAAAGATGCTGGAGAATTTTATAGGCTTTCTCAGAACAACATTCCGTTTCAACCGAAAGCTAATTTTCGTTCACCGAGACTTCAAGAACCATTTTGTCTTCCGAGCCGAAATGCCTGCAAAGCGTCTCGAAAATCTCGGCGCCATGCTTGATGAAATAGCAATTCTTAAAAACGCCGGGATCAACCATCCCCTCGGATGTCAGATGACTGAGCAAATCTTGAAGCGGTTTGTAAAATTCTCCCACAAAAATTTGGGGTTTGTAGTAGCCAATACCGAGTTTTTTCTTAACAAAGGTAATGGCATTTTCAAGGTTGGTGCCGACCCCGCCCTTGAAATAAATGTCTGCCTCGGTGGTTTCAGATAAAATTTCCTGCCTTTCCAGCAAATCATTTCGCCCAAGATGTGCTGCAAAATCCACTTGGCTATAAATGTCTACCCCTGGAATCTTCCAATATACGGCGCCACATAGCAATCCAAGAGAAGATGCCGTTTTGGACACAAACGACATGATACTTCCGGCGCTGCCCCCGGTGAGGATACCGCAAATGCCGCCGTGGAAATCCTTGAATGACTTGATGCTGTCTATGATTTCTTTTCGGGTGTCGGCATCTACAGCTCCCGCAGTACCGTAAATTGCGGCGAGTTTCCTTGAACTGAAGGCCTCATGAAATGAGGGTATTATCGAAGACCTCATAAAGAACCGTTTGTATAAGACCAAATCACCTTGCAGAGGGCTCTTCCAATAAATCTTTACCCCCATATCCTGAAGCGTATTCATAAAGACCAGGTGCTCTGACCGGAAAAAGTATTCCTCTTCAGGGGCCTTTCTGAATGTCAGATCACTGAGAAGACCAAGGTCAGCGGCAACAATGAGATAAGATGCAAGGCGACGATTAGGGAAATCCTGCAGGATCAATGCGGTATCAGGTTTCAATTCATGTAGCAGTTGATCGTACCTTTGGTTGAGCTTGATGAATCTTTGCCCTTCGGATTCACTCACGGCTGCAATGGTTTTTTCGTTAACGGCCTGCTCTGCGTAAAGTTTTCTCAATAGGGCGGAGTTTCGGTCAATATAGAACTTTCGCGTAACATTTTGCAGGGAGGAGGCGGGTTTATAGATTTCGAAGTGCGCCATCTCTTTGATAAAATCTTTTTCTCCCCCGACAAGCTCAAGATAGATGATTCCGTTGGTGTGTGTGCTTCCCACCCTGGCATCTGAGTGCTCCGGATCAATAATATACATTTCGTTTTGCTGTGTAAAAAGGGACGTATGNNCGATTTGAAATCAGGTTAATGAGTTCCTGTGCAGTGTATTTGAGTTTAGAATTTCTCAAGTATATCTTGCCGACATCAAGGCCGGGTATCATCAGCTTGTTGATCGTGAGAGTTGCAGCATATTCGGGAATATAGAACCAGAATCTTGCTTCATAAGAGATCTTGTTCCCGTTGAGTTCAAAGGCACTCAGCTTTTCCTGGTTAATTCCAAGCCTGGCTTTTGTGCTATGCAGATCCGTTGTCAGGCAGTCAAGATTGCCGGAGAAATACTGCATTTGTTCATCTTTAAGGGTTGTAGCAACTTGGGCAATGACCTCGATGTCGTCAGCATGAATGATATGTTCGATTTTACAATCGGGACTTTCATTTAGGGACATAATAGAACTCCAAAAAAATTTTAACCGGGCAGATTGCCCGGTTCAGTTTGTTGAGATCCAATTTTAAAACATATTAATAATATCACGAAATTCGAATTTTATCAATTCATTATTTCGGCTTCCTCAGGGAAACGCATCTAATTTCAGTGGAGCGTTCTCCCTATCGGGATTCGAATTCGTTTGCTCTGTCGGCTTCCTCAGTCGTTGGCTCCCCATCCTTGACCGTAATCTCCGACCCTAAAAGTATGGCCAGCCAACGCGTTTCTTCTCTACTGTCTAAAGCTATCTTGGCAGTCATGGTCAACGGAACGGACAACAGCATCCCCACCGGTCCCAAGACCCAACCCCAAAAAAGAAGCGATAAAAAAACCACCAGAGTGGAAAGCCCAAGACCGCGGCCCATAAATCGTGGTTCAATGACATTGCCCACCACCAGATTTATAACAACGAAACCGCCTGCCACGATAATGGATTTGACAAATCCGAGCTGGATAAGGGCGAGCAAGATAGCCGGTATGGCGGCGATAATCGAACCGATATTGGGCACATAGTTCAAAAAGAACGCCAAAAGGCCCCAAAGCACAGCATAA
>DNGT01000359.1 GCA_003486165.1 Desulfobacteraceae bacterium | reverse complement strand
TTTTTATCATATGCGAACCGAACCATTCTGGCAGTTGATCCCAAATGAAGGTTACAAGGATCAAGCCGGATTGACGGTCAGTTCAATGGTCAAGCTCAGGGAGATTTATTCCGGAACATTGATTGATGAAGAACTGTTTCAGTTGATGTGCAACCCGGAAACCAGGGAGCAATTGAGGGCGGTACTGATAAAAACGTATTTTGCTCCTGAAATTCAAATAAAGTTGGTGGGTCAGGGTATGATAAACTATGCGGCTTTTCAGTACAGCATAGAACTGCTGAAAGTGGCAGAGGCAAAAGCCGCTTTTGCACCGGATAAAGATGAATCGGAACAAAAGAAAAAGGTCAGGGATCAGGGATTTCGAAAAGCCATCATTACCCTTTACAGTCACCGGTGCGCTCTGTGCGGAATCCGCATGCTTACGCCTGAGGGCCACACTATTGTCGATGCCGCCCACGTCAAACCCTGGAAAGAAAGCTTTGACGACCGGCCCACCAATGGAATGGCGCTTTGCAAGCTCTGCCACTGGTCTTTTGACAAAGGACTCATGAGTGTGGGTAAAAAATACGAGGTTATGGTTTCAAAATCGGTTTTGGTAGAGCAAAACTATCTTGGACACATTCTTACGCTCACGGATCGACCCATCTTCACACCGGAACAAGAAACCTTCTGGCCGGCCCAGGATAATCTTCACTGGCACCGGAAAAATACATTTCGCAGATGAGAACGAATATTTCTATAATAGGGGACATCCTATACTTAAAATCCTAAGTTCCCCGTGGATTGTGTCAAGTAGAGGTTGGGAAAAATTAGATCTTGACTCTGTCAAGAAAGAGAGGAGGGAGTTAAATGACATCATCGAGCGAAAAATTAGTTTACGTAAGTGAATTTGTTGATACAGTTGGTCCGGAAACCGATATGCTTGGCCCTGTTAAGGATGGTGGCCGAATTGTAGCGGGCACGGAACCCGCGTGCTATGGTCCCATGATTACGCCGGAAATTGAAAGTGGACACACGATCAGCCGCCCCGTAGCGGTAGAGGGTGCAGAAATTGGAGACGGTGTCGCCTTAAAAATTAAAAAGATAAAGATTACTTCCAAAGCGTCGGCGTCTGGAACTGAAGCTCCTCGCGAAGGAAGCTTTGTTGGTGATCCATTTGTTGCAAAAAAATGTCCAGGGTGCGGAAAGATTAATCCCAATACAGTTGTAAAAGGAATTGGCAGGGATGCAATCTGCTGTTCCGATTGTAACACCTCGATTTCTGCATTTGATGTGACCAATGGATTTACCATGATTTTTGATGATAAACGCACAGTTGGAGTAACAGTTCCCAATCACGTAGCAGAAGAAATAGCCAGAAATGCAGAAGACTATTCCGGAGCACCTGCGGGATCTACGTGCCACTCCATATTGGTTTTTGCTCTGGCAGATATGCCTGCTGGAATTGTATCGAAGGTTCGGCCAATGATAGGCAATGTTGGAACTTTGCCCGGCGTTACCATGCCCTCGTCCCATAATGCCGGAGACTTTGGGGTGTTCCTTATTGGCGCCCCTCATGATCATGCCATCACTGAAGAAGATCTGGCCAAAAGAAGTGATGCCCACATGGACATCGATAGTGTAGGTGAAGGTGCTATCGTTATCGCACCTGTTAAGGTTGAGCAAGCAGGCATAATCGTAGGTGACGTACATGCGATGCAAGGTGATGGGGAGATTGCAGGGCATACGACTGACGTTTCTGCGGAGGTCACTATTGAGGTCGAGGTCATCAAAAAGTTAGCAAATGATGGACCGATCATATTGCCCTTAATGGAGCATCTGCCGCCGCTGGCGAGATTGCTTTCCAATGAGGAGTTGGAGGCCGCGCGATCACTAGCCGGCAGTAGCGGCTTTGATATCCAAACTGATGTGGCCCCCATCCAGGTGGTGGGTTCAGGTGCAAATTTGAACGAGGCAACAATGAACGGTCTCGAACGAATGGCAAAGTTAGCAGATATGGATATTGATGAGGTTAAAAACCGCGTGACTATCACAGGGGGCATTGAAATCGGCCGCCTTCCCGGCATAGTCCATATCTCCATGCTTACCCCCATAAGCCGGCTGGAACAAATAGGCATTGCGCATCTTGTAAAAGAACAATACGGTTTATAAATCATTAAGGGGCTTGATTAAGAGGGTTGGGTCGGACCGAAATAACCTTATATAATAATTAATAAAACGCTTAAAAAACAGGCTTGAACCGCGCTTAAACCCGCCTTTTTGGGGCCAAAAAGAGCTGGGAGCTCTGGGGGACGTACATAAGTTTATAAGTTTCTATAATGCACGAAATAGCGAAATATTGAATTGTAAAATTTAGAACTGAAACACAAGACCACTGAGACGAATTGAATAAAAAAGTATCGCACGGTTTTAATAAAAAATGCAAAAGAAGGATCATATGTTAAAAAAAACATTATTGGTATTGTTGAGTATACTGATTCTTTTAGGCGTCTGTTTCGCCCAGGAAGAATCCGCCAAAGAGCAAAAAATGGAAGAAACAACTCCAGCTGCAGTACAGAAACAGCCTGCATTGGTTTTGGAAGAAATCCAATTTTATACCGCTGTTGAGGATCGACAGCCCTCTGGTGTTGGAAGTGTATTCCCTGAGGATTTGGACAAACTATACTGTTTTACCAAAATTGGTGAGGCTGACCGCACGACTTATGTTTATCATGTTTGGTATTTTGGGGATAAAGAAATCGCAAGAGTTAAGCTGCCTGTAAAATCAAAATCCTGGCGTACGTGGAGTTCTAAAAATCTTCATATGGGATTAGGTTATGGATATGTGGAGATCGTCTCTGAAAGCGGAGATATTTTAGGCAGGTCTGAGTTCAAGATACAAGCCGCCGAGAAAGCTGAAGAGGTCGGAAAAACCGAGAAGACCGGGGTATCCGAAGAAGCAAAAGAGGCCCCTAAAGAACAATAACTTTAATAGAAATGGTTTCAAAACCTACCCTCGGTTTTAATCTCCGGGAAATTTAGGGGGACGCCCCTTAAATTATAAGTTTCTATTTAGCATTAAGTAGAGGATTATTGCATTGTAAAATTTAGAACTAAACCAAAAAAATCACCGGGACGAATTTCATAAATGGGTAAAGCTCGGTTTATCCAGCTTTATCTGGGGCGGGTAAAAGGAGATCATAAATATTTGGAAAAATAATTGAACAAGGCGGTACGAAAGGCTTAATAATTATGCGTTTGTTAAAGATTTTCATAATCGGAATTTTCGGATTGATAGCGATTTTTGTGACGAACACCCACGCGGACCAGGGAGGTCTGATTAAACTAATGAAGTCCGGTGGACACATTCTGATGATCCGCCATGCCTATGCTCCCGGCTCCGGCGACCCGGCCAATTTCAAAATTGGAGATTGTGCCACCCAGCGCAATCTGAACGATCGAGGCCGCACCCAGGCGCGAGCCATTGGAGAATGGCTGCGCTCAAAAGGAATCAAAGACGCTAAAGTCTATTCGAGCCAGTGGTGCCGCTGCCAGGAAACCGCAACGCTGTTGGGTCTTGGACTCGTCGCGGAGCTGCCGGCCCTGAATTCTTTCTATGGTATGCCGCAGAATCGAGAACCAAATATTAAGACGCTGCGGTCTTTTATCGCGAATCTTCCCGCTGATGGCGAACTGATCATATTCGTCACGCATTTTGTAACCATCTTAGAAATCGCTGGAGAGGGCGTCTCACCTGGCGAAGGGGTTGTTCTTAAACTCAAAGCAGGAGGCGACTACGATGTTCTGGGCAGCCTGAGTTTTGAGTTTTAGACGGCGTTATCCACAACCCAAACCATTCATAATGGGGGTTGACTCATATGATGTACTGTTGCCTTCCAATAAAACCATAGACGAGCACGCAAGGATGGTTGGAAAAAACAAGGTTAGAGTTTTTATTGCCATTATCCTTCTACTGCCCATCATATGGGGAATTTCATGTGCTCCGAGTCATATTCAGGGACGCACTAACATATTANNGGATGGGTCATGTTAGACACTGAAGGTTACCAACGTGATGATCAATTGAAATCCTGGTTGGCTGAGGCAAAAAAGTTTGTCAACACTTTGCCGAAAAAATAAATTTTCATTAAGAAAATAATTGGTTATCCCTTTCAATGAACAAAACAAGAGAAATAATTCATTACCATGAAGAGACCAAACATCATTTTCACCGCTACGCCAAATCCCTCGGGTATATGGACTGGAAGAATCAGCCGAATCCATTCAGGTTTTATGAAAATGTGAAAACGGTTTCCCTGCCGCTCTTGGAAGATACCCCCAAGACCGAATACATGGATTTATACACCCGAAAGAATACAGCGCCTCAGGCATTCAGCCTGGAAAATATTTCTCGATTCATCGCTCTGGCCCTTGGCCTGTCTGCATGGAAAGCGATTTCAGGCAGCCGGTGGTCTCTTCGAATGAATCCTTCCAGTGGAAATCTCCATCCCACGGAAGCACACTTCGTTTTACCTTCCACGGATCGAACCCCCTGCGGGGTTTACCACTATAATCCATTTATCCATGCGTTGGAACAGCGCGCGGTCATCCCCCGCGATTTATGGGAAAGTATTTTAAATTATTTTCAAACAAATGGATTTATGGCAGCTTTAAGCAGTATATTCTGGCGAGAATCCTGGAAATATGGAGAACGTGGATTTCGTTACTGCAATCATGATATCGGACATGCCCTGGCAGGTTTGAGTTTTTCCGCAAGCCTTTTGGGATGGAGGGTTACAGTGTTGAATTCGCTGTCGGACAGGGATATCGAAACCATCCTCGGTTTTGACAGGACCGCCTGGCATGACCTGGAAGAAGAGGCTCCGGAGCTTCTGTGTTTTGTCCATACCCATGAACAACATAACATCTCGCGCGGACTGCCCATTGAAATCATTGATGGATTTTCAAGCCTTTCGTTTTATGGAACACCCAATCTGTTGAGCGATAACAAGGTTAACTGGGAAATCATATATAAAGCCAAGGAACTGACTGAAAAATCTCCGACATCGGAAAAGAGATTCGACTACGGGCACAGAAAATTTATCAGTACTTCGATGCCTTCTCTTGATGCCGCACAAATCATCCGGCAAAGAAGAAGTGCCGTCAGTTTTAATCCCGGCGGGCACATATCCAAACATCGATTTATGGCGATGCTCGATAAAACACTGCCCCGAAACCTTTGTGCGCCGTTTGATGCGGAACTCTTTGATCCAAACATTCATCTTTTTATTTTCGTACATAAGGTCCGAGAAATGCTTCCGGGTTTGTATTTCTTTATCCGAAATGAACATCATTTAAGGGAAATACAACATCTCGCCAAACCGGATTTTTTGTGGGAACAGATTGATCCAAAGTTTCCCCTCTATCTTCTCAAAAATGGTGAATTCCGGCAAACCGCCATCAAGATCAGTTGTCACCAGGACATCGCCGGCGACAGTGTCTTTTCCCTTGGAATGATCGCCAGGTTCAAAAGTTTGTTGGACAAAGAACCGTTTCGTTATCGTCATCTTTTCTGGGAAAGCGGAATGGTGGGACAGGTGCTCTATCTTGAAGCGGAGGCCCATGAGCTGAGGGGTACCGGAATAGGATGTTTTTTCGATGACGCCGTACATGACCTCTTGGGTTTTGAGGATAATGCATTCCAGAGCCTCTATCATTTTACCATCGGAGATCCTGTTGAAGACAATAGGTTGACGGTCTATCCGCCTTACTATCATTTGAAAAATCGCTAATACATGAAGCGACTTTTCAGAAAATATCTCACTCTGATCCGGGAGCGTTGGTGAAAGCTTGACATTTGAGCCAAAGGGGAGTGTGATAAGGGATATTCCGTCTTGTCCGTAAAGAAGCAGATAATTTGACAAACAAATACAAAAGGGCTGATATCAGTGCTCTTAGGGACGTTCTTAACATATTAAGCTGGGACTTGCGGTGATGTCTGTTCTTGATTTTTTTCAGTTTTATTATGGGCAGGAGCAAACTCGACCGATAAGACGGATTAACAAAATTGATGGTTTTGCCTGATCGAAGTCTTTGGTAGATGTGCTTAAGGATTATGAGGCCGTTAAGGAGGGACCCATGAAAAAACATTATATAAAAAGGCGACATCATTTACACAAAGGCCTATGTCTGTTTGGGTTGATGGGCTTGGCACTTCTGCTCACCGGATGCGGAAAAACCGGTGAGAAAACATCCATTGTTCTGGAACCGCTTCACTATAAGATGGATGCACTCAAGCCGTATATTTCTGATCAAACCATGCGCGTTCACTATGGTAAACACTATGCCGGATATGTGGATAAGGCAAACCAGTTCCTTAAAGGGGGAGGTTTTGAAGGCAAAACTGCTGATGAAATTATAGTGCTCACAGCCGGAAAAAAAGAATACACTGCGATCTTTAACAATGTCGCCCAGGCCTGGAATCATGCTTTTTTCTTTACATGCCTCAAACCGGATGGCGGAACGGTCGGTGGCGAGCTGGCTGATCGGATCATAAAATCCTTTGGAAGCATCGAGACCTTTAAACAAGAATTTTTGAAGGCGGCCAATAGCCGGTTTGGAAGTGGTTGGACCTGGCTGGTCCTTGACGGCGAGGAACTAAAGATTGTTACGACCGCCAATGCAGATACACCCATAGCCCATGGACTGAGGCCGGTCTTCACGGTGGATGTCTGGGAACATGCCTACTATCTGGACTATCAGAATCGCAGGGCAGACTTTGTTGAAAATGTTCTCAATCATCTCGCCGACTGGGATTTCGTTTCTTCCCGGCTGACATCCGCTAAGTAAGAACTTCAGGGACGGACATACTTAACATTTTAAGTTTATTTTTTGTTCAGCGATTATCAGCTTTTGCTAGAAACCTCCGTCTTCGCTTTTCAAGCTGTGACGGACAAGTCGACCCGACGGAGACAGCGTGACAAAAAAGAGGCTGCCAGAGGCAGACTTAAGTTTTGCATGGATTAAAAAAGGTCTGAAGAATAATTAACCAAGATAAAGACAATTCATGTCGACCG
>DNGT01000140.1 GCA_003486165.1 Desulfobacteraceae bacterium | reverse complement strand
GGCACTAATTACGTTGGCAACATTTTCTGTGACCTCCATCAACTCAAACAAGCCGACACGTCCTTTATAGCCTGATCCCATACATTCCGGACAGCCTTTGGGCCCGTAGATTTGAAGTTTTGTAATTTCATCAGGAGAAAATCCCATGTCCACAAGTTCCGCTGGATTAAGGTTTTTCTCTATAGCCTTGCATTTCGGGCAAAGTTTTCGAACCAGACGTTGAGAAAGCACCATTGTTACTGCGGAAGCCAACAGATAAGACGGTATGCCGATATCCACCAGACGTCCGATGGTAGAGGGGCAGTCGTTGGTGTGAAGCGTGCTGAAAACGAGGTGACCGGTCATGGATGCTTTGACGGCAATTTCCGCTGTTTCCATATCTCGAATTTCACCAACCATGATGATATCCGGATCTTGACGCAAAAAAGATCTGAGGGCAGCGGCAAACGTCATGCCCACATCATTCTTGACATTCACCTGATTGATTCCCTTGAAATTGAACTCCACGGGATCTTCTACGGTGAGTATTTTGCAATCTTCTTTGTTCAGCTTATTGAGAATCGAGTATAATGTGGTTGTTTTCCCGCTGCCCGTGGGACCGGTAACCAACAACAGTCCATAGGGCCGATACACACAGCGCTCAAGAGCATTCAACTCTTCTCTCTCAAGCCCCATTTGAGAAAGGTCCACCCTCAATGAAGACTGATCGAGGACACGCATGACGATGCTCTCACCAAAAAGAGTGGGTAATGTTGAAACACGAAAATCGATGGCCTTCCTTTTTCCAAAAGCCATCTTGATCCTGCCGTCCTGAGGCACACGACGCTCTGCAATATTGAGCCCGGCCAATATTTTCAGCCTGGAATTTACCGCATTTTTGATGCTGGTCGGTAAGTTCATAGACTTGAACAGGTAACCATCCAGCCGGTACCTTACCTGTAACATTTTCTCAAAAGGTTCAATATGNNCTTTTTCATCTTGATCCCCTATCAATTCCATATCGACCACGGCTTCTGAAACCAGAGAACCGAAGTCGTCGACCACTGTAACCGGTTGTTCTTCTTCAAATGCGTCATCTTGGATACCAAAATAACTGTTGTATTCCTCATCACTTATTTCATAATGGGCTTTGTAGGCATCAACGATATCCTTTTCGGTAGAAACACTGACACTGATACTTTTCTTAACTTCGTTCTGCAGCCTATCCAGTGCGCTAGTATCTGTGGGCTCTGCCATTGTAACGACAAGCTCTTCTCCTTTGAACCTCAAAGGAAAAGCCATATATTTTTTTGCCGTTTCATATGGCATAATTTTAAAAACTTCCGGATCCGGAGTGGTTTTGGATATCGTAACGGTTGGATAGTTGTGAACACGGCTGAGAACATTTACAATGGTATCTTCATCAATGTAACCGAGTTTGACAAGTATATTCCCCAAACGTCCATTGTTCTTTTTCTGATAATTGATTGCATCTTCAAGGTGGGTTCCGGTGATATAGCCTTCTTTACACAATAGTTCGCCAATCTTGGTTTTTCCGGCCCCGGATTGATCCATGATCGTCGATTTAAGGCTCGATCTTCTCGAATTAATACCGTTATTAGCCCTGTCTTGTTTTATTGGTATTGTTTTGGACATTTCTTTATATTGGTTAGCCTTTTTTTTCGTTGTCCACTGTTATAATGTTCCGGCAACTTGCAGAGGTATTGTGTCATTCTGCAACTTTTGCAACATATGTGCCGATTCTATAGAACCCTTTATTAAGTTTAAGGAATTAGACAATATAGCTTATGATATCAATATCATGTATCTCTTATCAATCACTTGTAAAAATTACTTTGTTTGAATTGGTACCGACAAATTATTGACACATATACATAAAACCGACAAACATTTCGCAAATAATCTTAATATGCAACGCATCTGAATCCAAGAATATTAGAGTGTGATTCCGAGTCTATCATAAATCGACTGAAAGATCTGATATCATTTCCTGATATCCAGCTTCCGCCCCTGACAACCCTATATTTTGCTCCATATTTTTTTGGGGACCTTGAATCAAAACTGTCATTAGTCCATTCCAAAACATTTCCTATGGTGTCGATTATGCCAATATCGTTTTCAAATTCAACGTATTTGTCTACAGGTGTTGTGTCGGCGGTACAACTGTCTTCAGTGTTACAGGCATCTTTTTTCCATTCCTGTCCCCAGGGGAATATCCATCCATTTTCAGTTCTAGATGCCGCTTCCCATTCATTTTCAGTGGGCAATCGCTTCCCTGTCCAAGCTGCAAATGCCATGGCATCCTCCATACTGATTTGAACCACGGGGTGATTTCTTTTNNCAATCCTGTTTTTTCATCCTTCTTCTTTTCAAAGCGTCCTTGATAAACAGTCCCATATCCAAACTTTTCCGCAGTGGTTTTATATCCCGTTTTTTCTACAAAAATTTCGAAAAGCCCATTGGTGATGGGAAATCGACCAAAATAAAAGGGCTCCAAATATATCATCTGTTCAGGTTTTTCATCCTTTTTAGGGTGCTTGCTGCCAATTATATATTCACCACCTGGAATCAATATATACTGATTATAATACCTGTCCATGGAACCCAAGTAGCCATCGAATTCTTCGGAAAGGAGTTTGTTCTTTTTTATGTTGCTCTCTACTTCAATGCTGTATTCCCGCCCCAAAGAACCAACCGAGAGCCCCAATTGTTCCCCCTCTTTTTGCTCCTCCGCTTCTTCAGATATATCTCCGGCATTTTCTGCCATATCATGGCCAACGCCCTTACCCTCCTCTTTGTCACCAACCAAAAGACCTGTCTTGCCATCCTTGGATAACGATTCAGCTTCACCAATACTTACACCTGTCGCTTCTTGCACCGAATCCTGACCAAGACCGATGCCTTCCAAGGCGTCTTTATCTCCAAGTCCGAATTCACCTGCCGGCTCTTCTGAAGTCTCACCTTCAAGCATTGCATCAACATCATCAACGTCTTCAACATCCTCTATTTCCGTATCTTCTTCTTCCAATACATCTTCAAATGCTTCGTCAATCTCCACTGCCTCAACCAGATCATCTGTATCCGTGTCTGAAATCTCGTCTATCGTTACTTCTTCAATATCATCCAATATCTCTTCTTCATCACCACCCTCGATATACTCTACGTCATCAGCCATATCCGCAATTTCTTCAACCTCATGAACCTCATCCAGAGACTCTTCATTAAGAGCCTCGGCCATCTTCATTGAACCGGTTTTGCCTTCATCTCCATTACCTGCCATGTCATTGGCTTTAGGAGCAACATTTAACAATTCAGGAGAGTCCAAACCCACCTTTTCTGATAATCCCTTGATGAGATCCTTCAGACGATCTATTTTTTTAAAACCATCCTTTCTTTCTGTATATTCAACAGCCATTGAACCGGATACGGTTTCATTTGCCAGCTTCAGGATATCCATTATCTGGTCTAATTTAAGTGTTCCATCCGGCTGTAAATCATATCCTAACTTCTTAAGAATTATATCCTTTGCATCTTCGGACATTACAAAGATATTGCTTGATCCTATTTTTATCCCTTCAGGATTTTCCCCTTTTTCATAAAGCTTTTTAAGGTCTGCATTTACAGTAGATCTAACATTGTTCAGATTTTTCCGTTTATTCTTAATGGCTTCAGGGCTATGACCCGTATCCCACAGCATTTTTATGAGCTCTTCATGGTCTATTTCATTTAGGAATACAACGGAATTCGCGCTGGTATAATATTGTCTTATCTCCTGGACAAATCTACACTTTAAGGTGTTTTCATTTTTGTATCGAAGGTTTGATATGGTTTGGTCAATACCTTCCAATGTTATGGCTGAAGCCATATGAATCTCCTTTAAACATAAATCTGTAAAAACCTTTCTCGCTATGAATTTTAATGATAATGATCACTTTTTCTTTTGTTGCCGCACGATCATGCGCCAAGGATACTATTTTGGCTTAAAATATCTATATCCTCCCTAAGCTTCAAAGACTTTTTAACTATATTCGGGCGAAAAACTCAAACGAGTTAACTGCAAAACTCGTTCCATCTCATTCGTTCTACTTTTCATCCTCATATATTACAAGAATAACATGATGATAAAATACCCAAACACATCAACAATCAAATTGAATTGGGTAAATATGTCTTTAAATGGTATAAGTTTTGCATAGTTATATATTTTGTAAAAATCATGAAAGACATATTGCGGCATGGATTAAGCAAATTATTTCAAATACTTTTTTTGTAGGG
>DNGT01000289.1 GCA_003486165.1 Desulfobacteraceae bacterium | reverse complement strand
GTTGCCATTCGGGCGGTGACCAGCAAAGATGCAATGACTGCCGACTGGGCAAAACTGCCCCACAAATTACTTGGAAAAATTTCAAACCGTATCATTAATGAAGTTAAGGGCGTTAATAGAGTGGTCTATGATATTAGCTCAAAACCGCCAAGTACTATCGAATGGGAATAATTAGAAATGACTGAATCCAAAAAATTTGAGATGCAACTGGATGATGAAACTCCGGAATTCCAGGTTCAAGAAAATTTAGACGATCTGAAAGTTGAAAAGTTACATAAGCGAATTACCCGTTTCTCGATCATTATCCCCTTGTTGGTTGTTATCATTATTCTTATAGCTTATTTTGATTTGAAAAAGAATCTCTCCAATATAAACACCGAGGGAAACATGGGGGTTCAAACCCTTTCCAAAGAACTTGAATCCAGATTTTCTTCTCTTTCCATTAAAGAGGCAAAAATTGAGGAGACCCTAAGCAAAAAGATCGCGGAACTTGAAAAGGCAACCGCTTCGTTACAGACAGCGACAAAAGAGGCGGAAACCGCAATAAAGTACATCAGATCTGCAAGGAAACAAGATAATGAAAACACCGAAAGTGCCATTCAACATATTGAACAAACATTGGCTTCTATTCCCAAAGACCTTGAGAAAATTTCATCAGAATTGAGGGCCATAGAAAAAACATCTTCTGCAAAATTGGTAATATTTTCTCAATTCATGGACAGCTCAAAAGATGATCTTCAAACGATACGTTCGGAAATCTCGTCACTGAAATCTTCCAAAGCCGACCTAACAGCCCTGAAAGATCAACAGAAAGTCTATCAATTAGCGCTGCGCCAATTAACAACTAATCTTGAAGACAGAATAAAATCTGTGGAAAAAATGCTAAATGAACTGGGAAAGGTTCAAACGTCGCCCAAGAAACAAAGCCAGACCAAACCCGAAAAATCCAATTCTTCAATTCAGGTTGAGACAAAATCGGCTCCAGATGCTTCATTCCCCAAAGAAACCGAAACGCCAAAACCCGGTACGATTATCGAACAAGATCTTTCCAAAAACAATCCGGATTAATTGCCATCGAACTCCAACATTCCGGTATCTTTTTATCGCAATTTTAACATAACCAGTTCATCAAATGTAACTCAATAGACAGAACCTAAAAATTGGGAAGCTTAAGGTTGACTTACCCCCAGTTAATGAATTAAAAATCCAAGAATAAATGATATCAATAACGACAAACCCGGGCTATTTTAGAATCTAAAACAAAGGAGGAAGGTCTATGGATGTTAAACTTATCAACCCTTTTATCAATGCAACCTTGAATGTTCTTCAAACAATGGCATTTGTTAAGTGCCAAGCGGGAAAACCTTACCTCAAGAAAGATAATGTTGCCCAGGGTGATGTTTCCGGTATTATCGGATTTACAGGTGAACAAAACGGGACGGTNNGGCGAAATCACCAATATGATATCCGGTCAGGCAAGAAAAGAACTGGAAGAAATGGGCAGACTATTCCACGGCGCTATCCCCACAGTGGTTACCGGCAAAAACCACAAGATCGAATCTACGACCAAAGGTCCCAAAATCGCCATTCCTTTTACAATCGAGACCGGGACCTTTACGATTGTAGTGTGTCTGGAAAATCAATCTGATAAAACCAAATAATTGAGCGATCTGGACGCTTTTTTCTTTTCAAATTGCTCAAAGGAGGCTGTTTTAACAAAGAATCGGCATATATTGGCCATTAACCCTAAAGATTTTGACAACAATTGCCGAAAATACAAGAAAGGAGGTCGGTGATAAGGAGAATGGCTTATGGATATCGTGGTTGGGAAAATACAATCTGCCAAAGAGGAAGGAACTCATAAAAAATATTTTTACAAAGATGGTAAAAATTCGAGTTTCAAGGAGAGACGCAAAAACAAACAGGATCGACGTAAAAATGTTAGAGAGGGGGTAATTGTATCTCTTTCTTTCAAAGATGATCGTCGCGTTCTACCGGATAGAAGAAAAGCGAATTCGCAAAAAAATCCCTACTCTATTTAGATGAAGCCTCTTTGATACCATCTGCTTCCTGCTTCTCTTTCCACGCCTCATAAGCATAATCAAGAAGTGCCCACTTGTCTTCAGAATCTATGGTTATCAGCTTGATACCACCTTTATAATTATAATCCGTATCTCCTTTGAGCGCTTTAATCCAATTCAGAGTGCCGGTAAAAGAAACCGATTTTTCTTTTCCAGGAACATCCACCATAAATTTCAGCATACAACTCAAAGAAAGCTTCGTCTTTAAATACACAGTAACACCCATACCTTCTCTGCTGATATCCACGATGGAACACTGCTGTTTCCTATCCTCATTATTCTCCTCTGAATAAAGAGCACCGATATTCACGGGAAACCGTAGAAATTTTCGTCTATCTTTCACTCAATTCCCTCCATTAATGGCCATGGTTTGATTTATTGTTTTTATTAATGTATACTACATCACAAATCAACTCTAAAATATAACATTACAAAATGATAGACTGCCATAAATGCAAACATTACTATGTTACGTGGGATAAAAATTTTCCCCATGGCTGCAAAGCCATGGGATTCAAGTCTAAACAGCTTCCATCCATACAAGTGCATGTCAGCTCCCAACGCGAGTGTCTCTTGGTCAGCAAAAAGGAAACGCTTAAGAAAAGGAAAACATAATTTCTTAACTTGGTTCAATGAGTCTTTTCAATCCGGAGAATGTCTTCCGGATGATCAACTTCCGGAGAATCGTATTCGGTAATAATCACCCGAATTTTATACCCGTATTCAATGGCCCTTAACTGTTCGAGCTTTTCAATCATTTCGAGCTTTCCTTCGGGAAGATTTCTGAATGTTTCCAGAAAGCGTCTGGTATATGCATAAATACCCAGATGCTTGTAGGTATCAAAAATTGTGTCGGCATCCCGGGCACAGGGGATCGGCGATCTTGAAAAATACAGCGCATATCCTTTATTATCAAAGGTCACTTTACAATCTTTGGGATTGGTTATTTCGCCTTTTTTTAAAATTTTAAAGGCCAGCGTACTCATTTCAGTGCCCGGTTCGGCCCTAAAGGGACTGACCACATCTTGTAAATGTTGGAGATGAACTCTGGGTTGATCTCCCTGTATATTTACTACAATATCTTCAAAATCAAGTCCCATCTTTTCTGCGGCTTCCGCTACTCTGTCCGTACCTGAGCGATTCTTTTTGGATGTCATTACGGCATTGCCGCCAAAATCCATTACAACATCAAAAATTCTCTGATCGTCTGTGGCAACGACAACGTCTGTTACGATATTTGACAGACTCGCGCGTTCATATACCTGTTGGATCATGGGTTTTCCCTCAAAAAGCATAAGGGGTTTGCCCACAAACCGAGTAGAACCATACCTTGCAGGAATTATGACGACAATCTTCATATCGTTCTCCATACTAAGATTTTGTTGACCCGTTTATTAAGTTTGGGTTATCAATAATGTTTAACATTAAACATCAGCTTATTTAAGGAATTATATCATGGATATGACATCTTTAAAACAGATCCTTGACCATGTTGCCTCAGGCAATATTTCGGTGGAGGATGCTGCACAAAAATTAAAGCATTTTTCGTTTGAGGACTTAGATTATGCACATATAGACCATCATCGCTCCCTTCGCAAGGGCTTTCCTGAAGTTATCTTCGGGCAGGAAAAAACTGTCGATCAGATTGTCGGTATTATGGAAAAAATGATCGTCCAGGAAAATATCGTATTGGTCACACGTATCCAAGCACGTCATGCGGATCAGGTGGTTTCACGCTTTCCTGATGCACAATACCACGAAGATGCGAAGATGGTTGTCTGGAAAAAACATAAAATCCCTCAAAGGAGCAAAGGTACCATTATTGTCATATCAGCTGGAACATCAGATATACCGGTTGCCAAAGAAGCCTTGCTTACGGCACAGGTTATGGGAAACAAGGTGAAATCTGTTTTTGATGTCGGTGTTGCCGGCATTCACCGTTTGTTTGACCATAAAAAACTTATCGAAGAGGCGTCTGTTCTTGTGGTCGTTGCTGGAATGGAAGGTGCGCTTCCCAGCGTGGTAGCGGGAATGGTCAGCCGGCCGGTTATCGCAGTTCCCACAAGTGTGGGCTACGGCGTCAGCTTTGGCGGTTTAACGGCGCTGTTTGCTATGTTGAACAGCTGCAGCTCAAACGTTGCTGTTGTGAACATCGACAATGGATTTGGGGCCGGATATATGGCTTCTATCATTAACAGGTTATAATAAGGAAATAAGATGCGTGCAGACGATAAATTCTGGATAGGAGTTGGTGACATCCACGATGACATTTCCCTTCTAAATGACATCCCCGATTTGACTGATGCTGCCGGCGTCATCATCAGCGGAGACATTACCAACAGGGGAGGACGGCGCAGGGCAAGTCACCTGCTAAATGCGGTCTCTGCTATGAATTCTAATATTTATGCACAGATCGGAAATATGGATCAGGCTGAGATTACGGATTATCTGGACGAAAAAGGGTGGAATATTCACGCAAAAGGCAAACAGTTGGCGGAAAATATCGGTATCATGGGGGTAGGATATTCAACACCAACGCCCTTCAGAACCCCTTCAGAGGTTCCGGATATCATGCTGGGACAATGGCTCAGCATAGGGTATGAACAAATAAAGCACCTTCCAAAACTGATTTTGGTGGCACATGATCCCCCATTTGGATCAAAAGCAGCTGAGCTGCCTTCAGGGGAAAACGTCGGTAACAAGTCCGTTCTGGAATTTATCCAGCGTGTTCAACCGGACATCTGTCTCACCGGCCATATTCACGAGGCAGATTCCGAGGACTTTATTGGGAAAACGAAGGTGATAAATCCGGGAATGTTGTGTATGGGGGGTTATGCCCTTATTCAGCTAAAAGATGATAGGTTGGAAGCCAAACTTATGTACATATGATAAGACCTTTGAAAAATGCCTCCTTTTGCTCAATGCCTGCCTTGCCTGTCGGAACGTTGCAGACTTGTCCTCCAGTGCCGTGTGGCGGAGATCCCGATTTATCGTGGCCCAATGGAATGTTTTTGAAGTGTTTATTCCATCGGGGTGAGATGTTTATCCCGTTGAATGAGTAGCCTATTCAACTGAGGCGGAGCCCATTCCTCTGGGCTCAGTATATAAGATTGGATAAACTTTATCTCACTCTTGTTCGCCTTCGTAGTTCGTTGGATTGGTTCATTTTAGGCACTTTGGGCACTTTTTTTATTGCTTATAACCGATTACCCGTAAAAATGCCTTTCGATCCTTGATATCCGCTTCGGTTTCAATACCCTTTGTTTTAAAACCGTCAACAACACCGATAATTCCTCGGCCCTGTTCTGTTTCTGCGATAAGGACTTCCACAGGATTTGCCGTAGCACAAAAAATCCTGCAAACTTCAGGAACATTTTTTATNNCCGGGTACGGTATTCACCATTGTCTCATAGATATCTTCGACTGTCTTGATGAAGTGAGAATGTCCTAAAATCAAATTTAACTCATCCGGTTTTTCGATCTTGACCGTCTTGATTTCCATAATCCCCCCTTTACTTTCTTTTGTCTTTACCGGTTCTTCGGTCTCCACATTGTCTTAGATCCTGTCCGCTTGTTCAATCCTTGCCGCCATTTCGCTTATTACCACTTTTATGCTGCAGCCATCAATTTTGCACCATCAGGCTATGGGAAATTTTATAATGTGTCAAGAAAAAGGGGGGACGGGGCAAATCAAATGTGCTGATCGTGTCCGATCAAAAATAAATTCTTCCAAATCCTTACTGAGCATTTTAAAACACTTCCATACTACTCGTTACAACACCCGAGGCTAATGTTCTTGGCTTATCAGAATTGTTCCTCGCAAAGCTTGAAATTACTGTAGAAGATTCTTTGGGCTTAGCGTAGTATATTTTCTGATTGTTACCCCCAATATTCCCATTTTCCCCTTTGAGTGGGAGCGTTTAGAGATTTTTCAAGCTGATTTAAAAAACGTATTCTGGGAATCTTCCTTGCACCAAAATGGGTCAAATGTTNNATCATATCTTTAACGATCCAGGTTCCTTGATTTTTTTGCAGCCGAACGTGGGCACACTGGTTGATGACCTCAATAAAAGCCAAATCCATGGTCACACTGAATATGTCTTTTTTAATGACCTTCTTTAATGTCTTTGAAATCTTAATCTCATGGGGATACAACACAAAACGGGGGTCGGGCGACCACCAAAGAATCGGTTCATTATTTGAAAACCAGGGGAAAATGCCCATACGGTAGGCAAGGAGAAGACGTTTTTGGCTCAAATCACCGCCAATAGCCAGCAATCCGTCTTCGGTTGCAAGGTGGGGGGGCGGAAATTCGATCGTATCTGATAAAAGAAAAACAGGCATCGTCAAGTCGTTAAGTGGGGCAACACTTTTACAAGCCATCTTAAAAATGCAGATCACGTTCAAGGACAAGGCACCAAACGCCGTAGGTGTCAATGTGTAACATATGAAAAAGCGGAGCACACTGGGAGTCTGTGAGCATTTTGAAGAGTTTCGCAACGCTGTAATTGGGCGTTAGGTGTATTTTTAAGATGGCTTGTAGTATTCCATCACTCCAGCGTCTCTAGTTCCCTAGTATCTTCACTTAACGAAGTCTTAGCATTGTAGTAAAAGGTCAACTTTTCATCTTCGACATCAATCAGAACATTGCCGCCCTTATCAAGTCTCCCAAATAGAATCTCATCGGACAGGACATCTTTTATTTCAGTTTGTATCAATCGGCTCAATGGTCTGGCGCCATAACGCGGGTCATGCCCTTTTTTGGCCAGCCATGTCCGTGCATCTGAGGAAAGATTAATGGATACTTTTTTAGCAACGAGCTGTCCTTTGAGCTCATTCATAAACTTATCCACCACTTTTTTCATAATATCTTCATTCAATGCATTGAAATGAATGATACCGTCGAGACGGTTTCTAAATTCCGGGCTGAAAAATTTTTCAATGGCTTGTTTCCCTTTATTTTCAGTATCATATTGCTTGTCCCCGAAGCCAATGGTTTGCGTGCTCATCTCCCGTGTACCGGCATTGGAGGTCATCATGATAATGACGTTTCTAAAATCAGCCTTTTTGCCGTTGTTGTCCGTTAGTGTTGCATGATCTAAAACCTGCAGAAGGATGTTAAACATATCCGGATGCGCTTTTTCTATTTCGTCAAACAAAAGNNACTTGCAGACTCACCTCTGTCTTTCCAACACCTGTTGGACCGGCAAATAAAAATGATCCAATGGGCCTTTCGGGTGCTCCGAGCCCGGCACGGGAGCGCTTAATGGATGTGACCAAGGATTTAATGGCATTATCCTGTCCAAAAACCATCTCTTTGATCTTTTCTTCAAGGTTCTCCAGTTTTGTTCGATCAGGAGTCGACACACTGATGGTCGGTATTCTGGCCATCTTGGCCACAATTTTTTCAATATCCTTAGGATTGATCTTCTTTCTGTGGGGGAGATTGGACAATCGAACAAATGCCCCTGCTTCATCGATGACATCTATGGCCTTATCAGGCAGATAGCGATCATTGATATATTTGGCAGAAAGTTCAGCTGCAGCTTTTAAGGCCTGATCCGTATACACAATGCCGTGGTGTTCCTCATAACGGGAGCGCAGTCCCTTTAAAATTTGAAAAGTCTCTTTAACCGGAGGTTCCAAAATTTCGATTTTCTCAAATCTGCGCGAAAGGGCACGGTCTTTTTCGAAAAAGTTTTTATAATCTTCATAAGTTGTAGAGCCTATACACCGCAGCTCACCGGTTGCCAACGCTGGTTTCAATATGTTTGAGGCATCCATGGAACCTCTGCTGGTGGCCCCGGCACCTACCGTAGTATGAATTTCATCGATAAATAAAATAGCATCTTTTTTCTGTTTCAAAGAAGACAAAACACCTTTTAAACGCTGTTCAAAGTCACCTCTAAACTTAGTACCGGCGAGCAAGCCGCCAAGATCAAGGGAATAAATGCGAACATTTTTGAGCAATTCGGGAATAAATCCATCATTTATCCGAATGGCCAAGCCTTCGGCCATTGCTGTTTTACCAACTCCTGGGTCTCCCACAAAGATTGGATTGTTTTTGCGTCTACGGCATAGCACCTGAATGGTCCGCTCCATTTCGAGGTCTCTTCCGATTAAAGGATCCAACTTTCCCAGGGCCGCATATTTTACAAGGTCAATGGTAAACGCCTCCAGGGCATCGGTCTTTCGCTTCTTCTCGCTTCTATCTGTTTTTACAAAAGGATCCAGACCCTTATCCATCGGTTTGGAAACATTGTGAGAAATGTAATTTAAAATATCAAGACGGGTAATCCCTTCTGAACTCAGAAAATATTCAGCATGAGAATCCTTTTCCTGAAAAATCGACGCTAGGATGTCACTCACATCTACCTGCTGTTTTTCTGCAGAGCGGACATGATTAATCGCCCTCTGGATGACCCTTTGAAAACCTACGGTCTGCTGGAGGACATATTCATTTTCTTCAGGGACGCTTTCCATCTGTTGGCTTAGAAATAATTCAAGTGCATTTTTAAGACTTTCAACGCTACCCCCACAATTTTCGATTATCTCTATACCTTCGCTGTCGTATAATATAGCAAAAAGCAGGTGTTCTATACAAACATACTCATGACGTCGTCTCTTGGCTTCTCTAACTGCAAAACCTAGTGTTTCGCTAAGTTCTTTGCTGATCATNNGAAACTTCATAGGTATATACACCACAAATTCCGATACCTTTGTGGTGAACGTTCAACATGATTCTCACTGCATCTTCCGGCGATTTACTAAAAACAAGCATCAGGATTTCAACAACAAACTCCATGGTGGTATAATCGTCATTATGCAAGAGCACTTTGTACATTGAAGGCTCATCAATATCATCTCCGACTTCAGAAATGACGGCTTCTTCTAGTTCAGGGCTGTAGCCGTTCATTGAATCATTTTCCATGATTAGCCCCTTGAAGAATTTGGTCCGAACCCTCTGTTTCAATAAAATTAAACCCTAAATTAGAAGGGTTGGAATGATTATGTTTAAATATAATAATCATTGATGCCCGAAATTGCAAAGAGTTCAATCAAAATAATTGCACCCTTTACATTATATGCCACAACACTTTTTATATTTCTTTCCGCTTCCACAGGGGCAAGGAGCGTTTCGCCCCACCTTTTTTTGGGCTCGCTTAACCGGATTTTTCTTTACAGGTTCGTCTCCGCTGGAAAAGACCAGTTGCTGTTCCTTGGGCTTTTGTAAGTCGGCAATATGCTGGGGCTCGGATATTTGAATCCTGTATAAAATTCCCAGCGTCTCTTCCTTGATCCTGGAAACCATTTCCTGAAATAATTCAAACCCTTCTTTTTTGTATACGATGAGAGGATTTTGTTGTGCATACCCCCTTAGACCGATTCCCTCCTTCAGGTGGTCCATGCTCAAAAGATGGTCTTTCCACAGGTTGTCAACCGTCTGCAGCATGACAATGCGTTCAAGATGTCTGAATTCTTCAGATCCCACGGAAGCCTCTTTTTCGTTATATACCTTTAGGCTGGAATCTGCGATCAGTTGAGCCAGTCCTTCCCGTGTCAAACCGTCCATAATATTATCATTAATTTTATCCAGTCGAAAATTAAATTGCTTAAATACCGCTTTTTTTAATCCTTTCCAGTCCCATTCTTCAGGATGTGTTTTCTCGTGTGAAAAGCCATATGCGATTTCCTCGGCCTTATCATGAATCATCTCTTCGATGGAAGGTTTCAGACTTTTCCCGTTCAGGGCTTCCCGGCGGTGTCTGTAAACAACTTCCCTTTGTTGATTCATGACATCATCATACTCCAAGAGCTGCTTTCGGATATCAAAGTTGTGGCCCTCAACCTTTGCCTGGGCATTTTCGATGGCCTTGCTGATCAGTCTGTTTTCTATGGGCTCACCGTCTTCCATCCCGAGCTTTTCCATAATTCCGGTGATTCTTTCGCCACCGAATATCCGCAAGAGATCATCCTCTAAAGCGAGATAAAAGCGTGACGATCCCGG
>DNGT01000290.1 GCA_003486165.1 Desulfobacteraceae bacterium | reverse complement strand
TTTATTTCCCCGATGATTCTAATGGCAAGGCCCGGGCCAGGAAAAGGTGGCCGCCATATCAGATCTTCATCCAGATCCAACGCCTTGCCCAAAAGGCGAACTTCATCCTTAAACAAATATTTCAAAGGTTCAACAAGCTTTAATTTCATGTTTTTGGGAAGTCCGCCGACATTGTGATGGGATTTTATTACCGATGTCGGACCGCCGAAAGCCGATTGAGACTCAATAATATCCGGATACAAGGTTCCCTGAGCTAAAAATTCCGCACCTTTTATCCTTCTGGCTTCGGATTCAAAAACATCCATAAAGACTTTACCGATAATTTTCCTCTTTTTTTCCGGATCGGTGATATTCGAAAGTGATTTTAAAAATTTGGTTTTGGCATTTACAAACCGGATGTTAATTTTTAGGTGTTGTTTGAAGGTCTTTTTGAGCTTTTTAGCCTCATCCTTTCTAAGTAGACCGTTATCAACGAATATGCAGGTCAGGTTTTTTCCCACAGCATGGTGAAGCAACAGGGCGGTGACCGATGAATCGACGCCGCCGCTTAAACCGAGAATGACTCTTTTGTCTCCGACGACGTCTCTGATTTGAGAAATCGAGTCCTTGGCAAAGGATTTCATGGTCCACGTCCGTTTGCAGCCGCACACATCAAAAANNTTTTGTGTTTTCAGTGGATGCCGTTATTTTAAAACCGCTTGGCAGCTTAGTGATGGAATCACCATGACTCATCCAGGTCTTTGTTTTTCCACCCACAGCTTTAAACAAACCCGCTTCTTCTTTAACGTTAAGTTCTGCAAAACCATATTCCCGCTTTCTGGCTTTTTTAACGGTTCCCCCCAGCGCGTTGATCATAAATTGCATGCCGTANNAATTCTCTGACCCGACGGGCAATGAGCTGGTTATATTGTGAACCAAAATCGATAATCAGTATCATGGGTTTTCCTCTTTTTACTCTTTTCGGAAGGGTTCAAACTGAATTTTTTGACACTGTATCTTAACAAATGGCTTAAGTAAACAATTTGCAGAAACATGCTGAATATGTTAGAAACGGCCTGAAAAGTCAACTTTTATGTTAATCCTCAATTGAGGCTAAAAACTACAACTTGTTGATGGGTTGAGCAATTGGGCTGTAAGTGTAACACCTGCAATAACGACCAATGAATAAAATAATTGTCCAGATTTATGAGGTCCAAAAACCTTCCGAGGCTGAGAAAGTGCTGGCCCTCGGCGTTGATCATATCGGCAGTGTTGTTGTATCACAGGAATCGTGGAAAATTCCTTGTATCAGGGATACCGTACATCTGATTCAGGGGAGAGATGGTAGGAGCAGCTTGATACCACTGTTTGATGATCTTGAGACCATATGTTTCATGCTCGATTACTACAAACCCGATATTATCCATTTTTGTGAAGCAATAACCCTTGAAAATGGTCCCGGCGCATCCTGTAACAAGCTTGTAACGCTTCAGAAAAACATTAAGAAAAGATTTCCCGAGATAAAAATTATGCGGTCGATTCCAATTCCGCAACCCAAAGTGCCGAACCAAGGAGGAACCCTTGAGCTGGCCCGAATGTTCGAGGCGGTCAGTGATTATTTTTTGACAGATACGTTGATTGCAACATCATCCGGATCTATTTTTGATGTTCAGCCAATCAAAGGTTTCGTGGGCATCACTGGTAAGACATGCAACTGGGACGTGGCAGCGCAACTGGTTCAATCAAGTCATATTCCTGTGATATTGGCAGGGGGCATCACTCCCGAGAATGTTTTTGACGGCATCATGCAGGTTATGCCGGCAGGCGTCGACAGTTGCACCGGAACCAATGCATTGGACTCTAAAGGGCGTTCAATACGGTTCAAAAAAGACCTCGAAAAGGTAAAACATATGGTTGATGAAGTGCGCAGAGCGGAACTATGTTTAAGTGAACTAAAGTTTGAAATGAACTAAAGTGAGCTAAAATATTGGATTTCATTTCCATTGAATTTGGTCATTTTAGATCAATTTAGGCACTTAAAAATTAATTCGATTTTCTAACGAAGAAATATTTTAGGATATCAATGTAGGTATTAATAAGAGATAATTTGCGGAGGATAAAAGTAATATGTACACCAGCAGTGATTTGAGAAAAGGTCTAAAAATAGAAATCGACGGAGACCCATATGTGGTGGTGCAGTATGAATTTTTAAAACCCGGCAAAGGCAAAGCCTATTACAAGTGCAAGCTCAAGAACCTTTTGACCGGGGCTCAGTTCGATCGAACCTTTAGATCCAGCGATAAATTCGATGAGCCTCATCTGGAAGATCATGAAATGGAATATTTGTATTCAGATGGTGAAAAATACTGCTTTATGAATACAGCAATCTATGACCAAATCTTTCTCACCCAAGATCAGGTGGGCGATGCCATCAATTTTTTAAAAGAAAATACAGTGTGTAATGTTCTTTTATTTAAAGGGAATCCCATTGGAATAACGTTGCCTATTTTTGTGGACCTAAGGATTGAAAAAGCAGATCCCTGGGCTAAGGGAGACACTGCCTCGGGCAGCACAAAGCCGGTAATCCTTGAAACTGGTTATGAGATTCAGGTTCCACCGTTTATTGAAGAAGGGGAAATCGTCCGGATTGACACCAGAACCGGGGAATATGTAGGGCGAGTAAAAAGTTAAGGGACAAAATTGATGACCTGCGTTTAAGATAATGTCTTTTTGAAAGATTTAATGGTCTAAACCTGGAATCTGCCCTTCAATCGGCAGTCATCAATCAACAATCATCAATCCTAAAAGGCTGACCCCATTTTTCAGAAAAAGCTATTTTTTCAGTGGGTTTTCTTTTTCTTTTTTTTACTGGCGCTTCTTTTGGATACCCCACCGCCAGCAAGGCGGACACTTTTATTTTTTTGGGTATTCCAAGGATGCCTTTGACGTGAGTTTCATCAAACCAGCCGATCCAGCAGGTACCAAGGCCGAGTTCCGTGGCTTTTAACACCATATGTTCCATGGCGATGCCAAGATCAATCTGGTAATATTCGATGCCGGTGACACGGGCGCCGACACGATTTGCAATAACATCTAGCTGGGAGCATCCCACAATCACAAGCGGCGCCTGTTCGAGCCACTTGTTCGGAATAACAGGCCGCATGGCCTCGTGACATATTTTTCGAATGATTTCCCGGTGGGTTACGAAGATGAAACGCCAGGTTTGGCTGTTGCAGGCAGATGGAGAAAGACGTGCGGCTTCGATAATAGAGATGATATCTTTTTCGTTTACAGGTCTTGAGTCAAAAGATCTTACGGATCTCCGGGCGTTGAATATCTGATCAAGTTTCATATCTGCTGCTGGATACTGTATTTGTTTATTCTGTTTCCATCCATCTCTTCCACGGTGACAATATATTTTCCAATGGTGATTTTTTCTTTTACAGCGGGTATTCTTCCAATGGTATTGAGAACATACCCGGAAAACGTGTCATAATCTTTTGAATCTGGAATATTCATCCCTACGATTTCATTGACTTCGTCGATATCGGACTTTCCAAGAACGATCCACTCCTTATTGTCTTTTTGTTTCACGATATGGGGCTCTTCTTTATCGGTTTCATCCCTGATTTCTCCCACAATTTCTTCCAGGGCATCTTCAAGGGTGATCAGTCCGGATACCCCGCCATGTTCATCCACAACAATGGCCATATGATGTTTTCTTTTTTTGAATTGATGAAGCAGCTTGTCGAGTTTTTTGTGTTCAGGAACAAAATACGGAGTGGTCATAATTTTACGGACATCGATTTTTTCGGCAGAGGTGATTTCATGCAAAAAAAGATCTTTTATGTTTACAATGCCGATGACATGATCGATATCGTCCTCGATCACCGGAATTCTGGTAAAACCAGACTCAACAATGGCTTCAAGGTTCAACTCTTCATCGGCTTCAATGACGAACATGTCCGCTCTGGGTGTCATTATTTCCGAAGTACTGGTATCATCGAACTCAAAAATATTGTGTATCAGTTCCTTTTCTTCCCCTTTAATTTCGCCTTCTTCTTCGACCACCTCAAGAAAGGTCATCAATTCTTCCGCGGTTACGGCAGGTGTTTTTTTGATCTTGCCGGTTATTTTTGGAATAAAATTCAGCAACAAAACAAGCGGATAAAACACGATAGACATCCAGTATATCGGATATATGGTGGCTTTTGCGATCATGATATTATTTCTTGTGGCAACAGACTTCGGCAATACTTCACCAAAAACCAGAATCAGAAAAGTCATGACACCTGTGGCCAGACCCACCGCATAATTTGGAAAAAATTGAATGGTAATGGACGTGGCCAGAGCAGCAGCACCGACATTGACGACATTGTTTCCGATGAGAACAGTAGAAAGGAGCCTGTGAGGATTATCCTTCATCTGTTTGATCAGCGTA
>DNGT01000220.1 GCA_003486165.1 Desulfobacteraceae bacterium | reverse complement strand
CCGGCGAAAAGTATCCCCAAACCGTCCAAATGAAATTTTATGCTGACACCGGGGTAAAGAGTAAATAGCGTGTATTGATAAGATCCTCCTGCCAAAAGGCGGGGCAATAAATAGACAACCGATAAAAAGGTCAGCAGCGCGCCAAAGACAGACCAGGACTCTCTCAAATTCGGTTTATTCTTCGAAGCCATAATGAGAAGGGCCGTAACCATGGGGATCAGTGGTGTCAAAACAATTTTACTTGTGATAATGGTTTCCATATAAATGCCTAAAATTTATCCTGTCTGGTAATCCGCCTTTTTTTAATCGAAGTTCATGACAAAAAAACCTATCCATGGAGTTCTTTGACCTCATCCGGATCAATGGATCGATATTTTCGGAAAACAGCAAGTATAAAACTCACCACAATCGCCGCCTCAGCGGCAGCAATACCCATGATAAACAGGGTAATCACCTGTCCAACGGCAGGATCGGGAGCAAGAAAACGGTTAAACGCCATAAAATTTACTCCGGCACCGTTAAGAATCAACTCTGTGGAGACCAGCATGCCGATAAAAGATCTATGTTGGATCAATCCGTAAATACCGGCAATAAGGAGAAATACCGCCAGGATTAAATAGGAGTTAAGATGATTACTGATCATGTGGATACTTCCCCCTTTTCTTCCTGGACAGCGGCAACTTCTTTTCCGGCCCGATGGTCCGTTACCATCCCTCCGGCCCCACCCCTGGCCAGGATGATCGAACCAATAATCGCGATAAGAAGGATGACCGAAATGAGTTCAAAGGCCAGGCAATACGTGTAAAGGAACTCTTCTCCCAAGTGAGCCGCCGAGAAATTCCTGTCGTCTGCCACAGCGGGAATCCAATCGGTTTTTAGGACACAGGCAAGGATCAGTAAAAAAGCCGTAACCGCCGATGAGATGGCTAAAAATTTATTCCGCCAGTCTTTAATTGCCTTTTCCGCCACTTCCGTCGGCGTATATCCAACCATAATGCCGAATACCAGAACGATACATATGGCCCCGACATAAATGAGAATCTGCATCAAGGTGAGAAACATGCTCCCCAAATAAAAATAAATACCGGCTACGCCGAGAAGTGCCACAGCCAACCCCAAAACCGTTTGCATGAGAATTTTGGCTCGGATGGTAATGAGGCTTCCCAATATCACCAGAATAATAAATGCGAAAAAAAGTCCTTCGGCAACGATCTGGTAAAAGGTCATATTCTTCGTTCCTCCAGCCGTTTGAGGATGTCAATGTGGAACGCTTCCTTGGTAAAGGCTGCCAGGTTATATTCCTGGGAATACTCAAGTGCGTTTTTTGGACAGACCTCGACACATGTTCCGCACAGGCTGCATTTGGTAAAGTCCAGCTCAAAAAGGACCAGGCTCTTCTTTTTTTCTCCCTCCATTTTTTCCCCGGTGACCTTGATACAGTCGGAAGGGCAGGATTTTTCACACATTCCGCAGCTTATGCACAGATACGTTTTTTTTTCCGGATCCAGAACAAGATCAATATGTCCCCGGTAATTGGGCGTAATATCGATCTCTTCTCTGGGATACTGCACCGTAACAATAGGCTGGAACAGCGCCTTCATGGTAACGCCGAGTCCTTCTACCAGACTCTTTCCGCCGGTATACAGTTCTGAAAAGTATTGTTTCATAGTTTAACAACCACTGCTGTAATCAAAAGATTCACAAGAGAAAAGGGTACCAAATATTTCCAGGCAAAATTAAGCAATTGATCGAAACGTACCCGGGGATATGTCCACCGCACCATAATCATAAGAAACAACAAGAAATAGACCTTCAGAAAAAACCAGACCACACCCAGGTATTCACCGTAGGGGAGATGGGGTCCGTGCCAGCCGCCCAAAAAAAGAACCGTCGCCACCGAAGCGACGATGAACATATTGGTGTACTCCCCTATAAAAAAAAGTGAGAATCCCATTCCGCTGTATTCGGTGTGAAATCCTGCTGTGAGCTCGCTTTCAGCTTCCGGAAGGTCAAATGGAGCCCGGTTGGTTTCGGCGAGTCCTGCGACAACGTATATGAGGAAGGCCACCGGCTGTAAAAAAACGAACCAGATGTTTTGTTGTGCGCCAACGATTTCTTTAAGGCTGAATGTATTGCACATGAGGATAACGGCCAGCATTGAAAGCAAGATCGGAATTTCATAAGCAATCGCCTGGGCGACGGCCCGCATGGCACCAAACATGGAATATTTGTTGTTTGAACCCCATCCGCCGACCAAAAGCGCCATGACATTGACCGCTCCCATGGAAACGATAAATAGGAGCCCCAGATTCAGATCCCTTGCCTGAAGTTTTTCGCTAAACGGGATCACCAAAAGGGGAAGAATCACCGGGGTAAATGATAAGAGCGGCGCCACCCTAAAGAGGGTACGATCCACATTGAGCGGAATCAACAGTTCTTTTCCCACCAGTTTCACACCATCGACAATCATTTGAAGGATGCCGTGAGACCCAACTTCCATGGGGCCGGGACGCCGTTGAACGTGTCCTGCGATTTTCCGCTCCGCATACCCCATCATGATGGCATTGACAAAAAGGAATGTAATGATGATGATGACCGCGATCACCATTCGGATCAATTCAGGTGGTAATATTGAAATTGTTTCCATGTTATTTTAATATGCCCCGAATATAATATTTTTTATCCTTTCGCTACATGTTCTACCGGTCAATTTCCGGTATGACCAGATCGAAGCTCCCCAAAATAGATACCAGGTCGGGCAATAGAATCCCGCGTCCCAGTTCCGGGAGACAACTTAAGTTGGAATAGGACGGAACCCTTATTTTCAATCTGTAAGGCGTGCTCGTTCCATCTCCCACCAGGTAGTATGAAAGCTCTCCTCTTGCAGCTTCTACGGCGAAATTGCAGTCACCGGGAGTCAGCTTGATATTTTTCGGCACTTTCGATCGAACCGGCCCTTCCGGCAGCCGGTCCAGTGCCTGTTCTATAATCCTGAGACTTTGTTCGATCTCCCGGATACGAACCATATATCGGTCCAGACAGTCCCCTTGTTCTCCCACCGGAATCTCAAAATCAAATTCAGGATAAACAGAATAGGGTTCATTTTTGCGAACATCATAAGCAATGCCCGACCCCCTCAGGTTCGGACCGGTCATTCCGTATCGGAGCGCCATATCCGGTGACACAATCCCGATATTTTCCGTTCGTTTGATGAAAATAATATTTTTGGTTACCAGCTTTTCATAAATTACGTAACGTTTGCGCAATCGTTTAACAAATGCACGGGTCGCCTCTATAAACTTATCGTCGATATCCTGGTAAACGCCGCCAAAACGGTAATAGCAGTAAGTGAGTCTGGAACCGGTGATGCTTTCCAGAATATCTAAAATGTGTTCACGGTCATCAAAGCCGTAAAGAATGGGGGTAAATGCACCAAGATCGAGAAGGTAGGCACCGAGCCAGAGCAAGTGGCTGGCGATCCGGTTCAGTTCCGATGTAATGACCCGGATGTACTCCGCTCTTTTTGGAACCTCGATTCCCGCTTTCCGCTCAATAAGAGAAACATACCCGTGATTGTACGGAAGCGCACAAACATAATCCATCCTGGCAGTATTGGGCATAAAGCTCTGACATGGTCTGGATTCCCCCATCTTTTCATGCATACGGTGGATAAACCCGAGCACCGGTTGGGGATCAAGGACATATTCACCTTCCATCTCCAGCACAATTAGAAGCACGCCGTGGGTGCTGGGATGCTGGGGCCCCATATTTAAAAAGAACCGGTTCTGTTTGTGTTCCTGATATTCTGATTCGAGCATGATGAATTTGTCTTTTTATCTTCGGTTATAAAGTCAAACTATTGTCCGGATTCGGCCTCGGCTTCTCCT
>DNGT01000098.1 GCA_003486165.1 Desulfobacteraceae bacterium | reverse complement strand
ATGCAGATCAGTTGAAAGACAAAAATAATGCATATCAGTGGATCATCGATCTGCATGAAGAATATCCGTCGGATATCGGTGTGTTATCTCCCATAATTTTGAACTTGATTTGTCTGGAACCGGGTCAGGCCATGTTCCTTCCGGCCGGAACACTTCACGCTTATCTGGACGGGGTCGGCATAGAATTAATGGCGAATTCAGACAATGTATTGCGGGGCGGCCTGACGCCAAAACATGTTGATGTTAAAGAGCTTCTGGATGTTCTCAATTTTGAAGAACGTGACGTTAACATCCTTAAAATGGAAAAAATAAACCCATGTGAATATCAATATGAAAGTCATGCCCAAGAGTTTTCCTTGTCGGTTGTTGAAGTAAAAACGGATATGAACTATTACAGCCCCGATAAAAGGTGCGTTGAAATACTGCTTTGCACGGATGGAGATGCCGTTATTGTCGACCTTGCCGAAAATAAGAGCGTTCACATTAAAAAGGGGATGTCGATACTGATATCCGCAGTAGTAAAAAAATACAGTATTAAAGGGGATGCTGTTTTATATAAGGCAGCGGTTCCCATTTAGCGTATAAAAAAGTCTTGACATTAAAAAATCTATAAGTTAAGAGGGTTTCCAAATCAATTGAATCAAGGAAAATAAATGGTGCATAACAAAACAGGCAGCTATTATTTTTATTATTGGTATTTTTTTAGTACCGATCTGCCTGAGGTGCGCTGATACAAGAACAACTTGCAAAGCGAAAAAACCGTGGGTAGATCGAACATCCCACGGTTTTTTGATTTAAGGGCCGTGGAAAAATTTCACGGCCTTTTTTCGTGGGAAAAGGAGGTGGACAACATGACATATTTAGGTAAACGAATCCGTATGGAACGAATCATTAATCGAAACACCCGCAGAACGGTCATTGTTCCTATGGATCACGGAATTTCAATGGGTCCCATCGACGGACTGAAGAATATGAAGGATGCTATCCAGAAAGTGGCGGAAGGGGGTGCAAATGCCATCGTGGAGCACAAAGGCCTTGTTGGTGAAGGGCATCGAGGAGAAGGTAAAGACATCGGTCTGATCATTCATCTGTCCGCTTCCACGAGCCTTTCACCGTATCCCAACGTGAAAACACTTGTTTGCACTGTTGAAGAGGCGATCAAACTTGGCGCCGATGCGGTATCCATCCATGTCAATCTCGGAAACGGCCAGGAAAAAGAGATGCTGCGCGATTTTGGTCGAGTCAGCAACGAAGCCCGAATCTGGGGACTTCCGCTGCTTGCCATGATTTATCCCAGAGGAGAGAAGATTAAGGACGAATATGACGTGAATGTAGTGAAACATGCTGCGCGTGTGGGCAATGAAATGGGTGCAGACATTGTCAAGGTGTCGTACACCGGTTCTGTGGATACATTTAAAGAAGTGGTGTCAGGGTGTTCGATTCCGGTGGTCATTGCCGGAGGACCTAAAATGGACTCGGATCGGGAGATACTCGAAATGGTAAAAGGCTCTATTGAGGCCGGAGGAGCCGGGGCATCCATCGGTCGGAATGTGTTTCAGCATAAGGATCCGACAAGCATGGTAAAGGCAATTTCGTCCATTGTTCACGACGGCAGCAATGTAGAAGATGCCCTGAAGATTTTGGGGTAATTATCGTTTGTTCTTACACATCAAATGTTTTAAAAAGGAAATAATACCATGCGAAAGATATGGGTAAAGGTGGATCCATGGGACAAGAAAGTCGTGACCACCGCACTTGAGGGTGGTGTCGACGGCATCATGCTTCCAAGGGGATTTTCAGAGAAAGCGAAAGCTTTGGGAAGGATACAGACCATTTCTGAGGATGGTGACTTAAAACTTGATAGAGATGTTGTTGTTTTTATCATAAAAAGTGGTGAAGATGAGGACGAAATTGTCAAACTCAGTCAGAAAAAACAGGTCATTCTTCAGTGCAGTGACTGGACAATCATTCCCCTTGAGAATCTCATTGCAAAAGGTGCCGACGTTATTGCCCAGGTGCGAAACCTTGAAGAGATGGAAACTGCTTTCGGTATTCTTGAAAAAGGCGTGGGACATGTTGTTTACCATGCAGACGATATAAACGAGCTCAAGAAAGTGCTCTCTTGGTTTCATTCAAGGGGGGATAGAATCGCGCTTCAGACCGCAGAAGTTATCAAAGTTAAACCCGTGGGGATGGGAGACAGAGTTTGTGTGGATACATGCACATCCATGGGTATGGGGCAGGGGATGCTGGTTGGAAATAGCAGCAATGCACTGTTTTTAATTCATTCTGAAAGCATATCAAATCCTTATGTTTCTCCCAGGCCTTTTCGGGTCAATGCTGGACCGGTGCACTCATACACCAGGGTTCCAGGGGGAAAAACAAGATATCTTTCGGAGCTTTCAGCCGGAGATCCGGTACTGATTGTAGATTTTAAGGGGGATACAACTACCGGAATTGTAGGTCGTTTGAAGATAGAGAAACGTCCACTAATGCTGATAAAGGCTGTTGCCGGTGGCAAAGAGATGACAACCATTGTTCAAAATGCGGAAACCATACGTCTGACCGATCCTGAAGGCAAAGCATTGTCGGTAGTGAACCTATCTCCCGGCGACAAGATTCTGGTGGCCATGGAAGAGGGCGCCAGACATTTTGGCATGAANNATAAATTCTGACACAATCCTTTTTGCGGTACTCGGAGATCCTGTATCCCATAGTTTGGGGCCGCTGATGCACAACACCGCCTTTTCAGACCTTGGATACAACGGCGTATATTTAGCTTTCCGGGTAAAAGATATCGGCAAGGCCGTTGTCGGTATAAAAGCCCTTGGAATTAAAGGCGCCAGCATTACGATTCCTCACAAGGTTTCCGTAATGGATTTTCTTGACGAACTGGATGATACAGCGAAAAAAATTGGGGCCGTGAATACCATCATCAATCGGAACGGTATTTTAACCGGATACAACTCAGACGGTCTTGGTGTGGTCAAGGCCCTTATTGAAAAAACAACGATTAAAGATAAACAGGTGGTTATTCTTGGGGCCGGCGGTGCTGCACGTGCCATCGGTTTCGCCATAATTTCCGAGGGCGGGCGGGTGACGGTTATAAACCGTACACCGTTCAAAGGCGAGGAACTGGCAAGGGATTTGGGAGCTGATTTTCAACCGTTATCAAAGTTGAACAAAACCGCATGTCACATCCTGATCAACACAACGCCGGTGGGGATGATGCCGGATATTGACACCATGCCGGTTAGAAAACAAGACCTGGATAAAACCATGGTGGTTATGGACGTCGTTTACAATCCATTAAAGACCCGTCTTTTGAGGGCGGCTGAAAAGATCGGATGCCAGACAATAGATGGTGTTTCCATGTTTGTATACCAAGGGGTTTTCCAGTTGGAGTTGTGGACCGGAATGAAAGCACCTGTCGAAGTCATGAAAAAGGCGGTTTTAACTGCTCTTGGAAAGGACGATGAATAATCAAACTTCTTGGAAATTCTAAAAATTAATTATAAGAGGGGCAGGGTTTTTTATCGTGACTGAAAGTGTCGGTGTTCACAGGGTGTGTTCTCCCGTTTCACTCTGGTGTCTACGTGTCTGGTCATTTCAAAGACTTAACAGCGGTGGCATTCCTGCCCCCTCNNTATCGTTACACGGAAAAGCACACCCAGAGAACACATGCAACACATGTGCATGAGTCTACGCCTCGGAGAGCGGAATGGATGATCTTTTTTTAAAAAGCGTGTACTGTTTGAGTGGTTTAGGGATCGTCAGAAAGACCAGACGCAAACCGAAACAGTACAAAAATAAAAAGTGTTTGTTTCAAGTTGAACCAATTGTAATGATATTGATTTCTGTTCTTTCTTTACGATCCTTTAACCACGAGTTTACACGGTTTAAAAAAAAGAATTATCCATGGAGCGATTTAATAAATAATAATACACTGACCCCTCATTAAGTTAAAAAGTAAATAACAACGGGATCAAGTCTTATGATCGAAATAAAAACACAAAAGATATATGATAGCGAAGTCACAGTCCCAGGTTCAAAGAGTTACACGCATCGGATTCTTATTTCCGCAGCCCTATCAGACGGTGTTTGCACCATTACCAACGGCCTAAGAAGCGAAGATACCTTGCTTACTCTGAATGCATTAAGACAAATGGGCATCAGCATAGATGTATGGGATGATCAGATTGTCGTTCACGGGGAAAAGGGGAAATTAAAGCCGTGTCATGATCCGGTGTATCTTGGAAATTCCGGGACGTCCATGCGCCTTTTAACCGCTGTGGCATCCCTGGGGCAGGGACGTTACACACTTGCCGGAATAAAGCGGATGGAGGAGCGACCGATCCAGGACCTTTTGGATGGACTTGGCCAGTTGGGAGTGACCGCCTTCTCAATAAACAAAACGGGATGTCCTCCTGTTGAAGTCAAGGGCGGCAATGTCGCAGGCGGCAGTGTGGCACTCAGATGCGGTGTCAGCAGTCAGTTTCTTTCTGCATTACTTCTCATAGCACCTTATACCCAAAATGGGGTTGAATTCAACATTATCGAGGGGCCGGTATCAAAACCGTATGTGGACATGACCGTAGATGTCATGGAAGAATTCGGTGTAGAAGTCCACCGTAATGGTTACGAGCAATTCAGCGTTGCCGGAGGGCAGATATACAAGGCAGGATCATATAGCGTGGAACCCGACTGTTCTCAGGCAGGATATTTTTGGGCTGCCGCCGCCATTACCGGTTCAAAGATT
>DNGT01000456.1 GCA_003486165.1 Desulfobacteraceae bacterium | reverse complement strand
TCAATGGAATCACCTATACGAATGATATTAAAATCATTCAAGGAAAAGTGATCCCCGCCTGGTGGCGCAAAAAAGGTCACCAGGTGAACATTGATGACATTCAGGACATCATTGATGCAAAACCCAAGATTCTGGTGCTGGGTAAGGGCAAGCCCGGCATGATGAAATCAACAAGATCGTTATGTGAATTTCTCAAGCAAAACGATATCGATTTAATCGAAGAGAAGACATCAATAGCAATAAAAACGTTCAACCGGCTCTTTAAACAAGGTAAAAATGTTTGTGCCGGGTTTCATTTAACCTGTTAAGGAGGCTTTACATGCAAATTCTGGTTCTTTATTTTTCAAAAGGCGGCAACACCAAAAAACTGGCTGAAGCTATTCTAAAGGGAGTTGAAAATGTCGAAGGCGTTGAGGGTGTGTTGAAACATACCGATGACGTCACCAAAGAGGATTTTGTGTCATCGGACGGCATCATTGCCGGATCTCCCGTCTATTTCGGCGTCATGGCGGCCCAGCTTAAAAAAATCTTCGACGAATTTGTGGGGGTGCGTAAAAAGATGGAAGGCAAGATCGGCGCCGCCTTTGCAACATCCGCAGATCCATCGGGCGGCAAGGAAACCACTATGATGTCCATTATCCAAGTCATGTTGATTTACGGCATGGTGATTGTGGGGGATCCCATGGCCGCCACCGGGCACTTCGGTACGGCCTGTGTGGGTGCACCCGACAGTGGAAGTCTGGAAAACGGGATGAAGCTAGGCCAAAGAGTGGCCGAATTGGCAAAAAAACTGAGAAGTTAGACCTATAAAATTTTATACCACCGATTAAGGAGACAAATAATGAAAGGAATTTTTCTGAGGTGGTTGATCCTGACCTTTGCAATCATCGTAACGTCATATTTGATTGATGGGATACAGGTCAGCGGTTTTTTATCCGCATTCTATGCTGCCGCTATTTTGGGAATACTGAATGCTTTTTTTCGACCCATACTGTTAATATTGACGCTTCCGGTGAATATACTGAGCCTGGGGCTTTTTACCTTTGTGATCAACGCCTTGATGCTGATGATGGTTTCCGGGGTGATATCAGGTTTTAAGGTTTACGGATTTTGGTCGGCTGTTTTTGGATCACTTTTGATCAGTTTGGTCAGCTGGCTTTTGACATCTTTTATCAGTGAGCGTGGAACGGTTCAGTATATTGATTTAAAAAATGTCGGCGGCAACCGATGGGAAAGATAAATAGGGAGCGCATTTCTAATGAATATCATGTATTTTGAAGATATCGAAGTGGGGTAAAAAAGGATCAAATCCTTATCCTACCGGGTTAACAAATCGGATATCCTCGAAGCCGAACCGGTAAAATAGCCCACATTATATGTCCTAATATGTCCTATCAATTAAGATACCGGAATCTATTCCCTGAATCTTCCACAGATTATCTTGAAATATTATAAAATATTAGAATATGTTAACAAGAAATAAGTCGTCTGATAGGGGTATTTATTATGCGGCGTGATGCGGCGTACTTTTTTAGAAATTTCTTCAGAATGTAATCGGGCACTATGCCCAGTTGCACGTATTTTTGCTGCACAGGAACAGGCAGGAGTAAAAAATTTTCTATTCTACCCCGACATGACGGAGATTTGCAATGACAGTCAATCTCGCAAGGGGCATTGTCCATTGTAGTGGAATAATCGAAAAAAATTTCGTCTCCCCACTTAATGGGATGAATGGCCAGTAATATGGCGCTGTTGAATTGAACGATAACACCTGCATTCGGATCACAGGAATGGTTCACAAAGTCATCCGGTTCACCCGACGGGCCAAGGAAAAAGTCCTCGCCGATTTGAAGGTAATAGTCATTCTCAGGAAGAATGGGAATCGGAAGTTGTGAGCGGTGAATAACCGGACCTGAGAAAGCGAGTATTTTATCTCCCTTACGGAATCCACGACCAGCGAATACACCCTTTCCATAGAAACATTGTTTCATGAATAGCATCGTCATATTCAATTACAATCTGATACTTTCCGCTTACATTTAAAGTAGGTTCCCTTTTTGAACATTTGGAACTTTAATCCAATGGTATCTGGGTGAAAAATCTCTTATTATATTTGATACAGGTTATTTTTGTGACATGGTGTGCAGAAAATCAGGTATAATCTCATCGAATTTTACACCAATTCCTTTTGAATCGACTCTTACGATTTTACCACCGACAGCGATGTCTTTTTCAATTTTTGGGGGCGATAAAATCATAGTAATTTGCTGATGAATATGAAAGCTAAAATCAGTATGAATAAAGACACCGGAACGGCTGATATTTTGAGTCAAACACATAAATGTAAAACCGTTTTTTGAGAGCTCAACGGGAATTGTAAAAGGTTTCCGAGGATACCCCCTTAACTCGGTATGTTTTAAGCGCCCTCTTAACTCCGAATGCTTGGAGAGATACCAATTTGTCAGCTTTCCTAAAAGTTCACACCTTTTTGCTTCAGATATGCTCGTAATCAATGACGATAGGTCTTTTCCATTTCTTGTTTTAGCCGTCAATGCAGCCTGAAGTTTTCGTCTTTCGGTTTTTGACATATAAGAAATGAGTTGGAACAAAAGAGAGTTGACTTCATATATGTTGAATCTAGCCTCATTATTTTCCATAGAAAAAATTCCTGCTTCTTGTTTTTTCTTTCGTATTTTTTGATAAGGTCCCTGACGGCTTCCTGGGTAAGATCAGGGATAGGCTATTCAACGTCAATGCTAAGATGCTTTAACGCTTTTAATATTGCGGGATCAATTCTTGTTGCGAACATTTTTTTTCACTCACGACGTTTTTATAACAAAAAACATGATGCATGCAAAGAAAATAGTTTGACAAGTTAATTGATTGTATATCGACATTATAACCATTTAACATGATAACGACACAACCCTATGAAGGTGTCATTTACTCTATTTAAGAACTTTTTGCATGGAAACAAAGAGGGGTTAGCCAAAATGATGGCTAACCCCCTAAAAAACAAACTCTTTTATTAGTGACGAGGGACAGAATCGAATGACCGACAAGGAGTTTTCAGTCTGTCTTAAGATTTTTCATGGCTTTTTATCTTTCTCCCCGATGTTGTTTTTTAACTTTGCGAGCATCNNTAACTAACGGTGTTCAGTCGATTGGCGCTGATGCCCAGATCAACGAGGAAATTTTTGACGGATTCAGCCCGTTTTTCGCCCAAGGCGATGTTGTAGGCTTCCGTTCCGCGCGCATCACAATGTCCTTCAACAGTCACCGTTACATCTGAATTAACGCGAAGATAATCTGCTTTGCTGTTTAAGATCTGCTGGGCTTGGTCCGACAACAGAGCACTG
>DNGT01000233.1 GCA_003486165.1 Desulfobacteraceae bacterium | reverse complement strand
GAGCCTATCCCTGTAAGGAAAAAACGTAGGTCTCGCCGCAGAAGGACGTCTGTCCCCACCGCATAAGGGGAATCCCGGACATGCTGAAAAACTTAACTTTTTGAAAAATATTGAGAGTTAATAATTGTTGATATCGTTTTTCAAAGAGGATCAATCCATTTTCCAGGATTTACTTTTTTCGGATTATTAGGTATAAGTAAGAAGTTGGGAGTTTTTCTCCTAAATCCTTGNNAAAAAGATTATCCATGTAGCGATGATTTAGAAAAATTCCCCGACCCCTGAGGTATAATTAATATAATTTGATGTTGGGTTTACGTTATAGCGAGGGATTTTTGCTTATATGGATGTGCCTCTGGATTCTGATACCATTCTGGAGATCGAGGCTTTGGGGACGCCTATCAAACTTATAAGTTTCTATTTGCCACTTTGTGTCATTCGGATTGCTGGTTTAAGTTGAAATCTATATAGGAAATCTGCATCATGTCAAATTGGATCATCCTGCTTCTGCTTTTGATTATCGTTTTTCTTGCTCTTGCCTTGTTCAAGAAAAAGGATGGAAAAAGCCTCGTAGATTTTCCATATCAATCAAAAGACATATTCTGTTCTCCTGCTGAACGCTCTTTTCTGGATGCCTTGGATAAAATCGTTGGAAAAAGATATAGAATATTCGCTAAAGTCAGGCTGGCCGACATTATTGATGTCCAAAAGGGACTTTCTGTTTCAACTCGGCAAAGTGCGTTCAGCCGGATTGCTGGGGAACACATAGATTTTATTGTCTGTAATGCAAAGGATCTTTCCATTATAGGTGCCATCGAGTTGGATGATAAAACCCATCGGGGTAGAGGGCGGCACGAACGAGATCAGTTTCTTGACAGAACCCTCAAGGCTGCAGGCCTTTCTGTGATCAGGATAAAGGCCCAAAGCTCATATTCTATCAAAGAAATTTCCAACAGACTTGATTCTGCTTTCAATCTTAACATGGGAATTCGGGAGGAAGATAACCAGGTATCGATTGATGCCCTGGAGGTATCAGATGAAAAACCTAATGATGAAACAACAAAAAATTATGACGTCGAAAACATGGCGCTGGTTTGTCCGAAATGCGGTGCAGAATTAGTCAAAAGGATTGCAACAAAAGGTCAGTATGCTGGTCAGAAGTTCTGGGGGTGTGCGAACTTTCCCAAATGCAAATTTACTAAAAAAGTAGGTCAGGAGACTTCCGTGTAACTTCCGGCACGAGGGGGGCATTTTTATTGTCTGTTCCAAAAATCTGGATATGGCTGCAATTCTAATGAATCCCTTCATTACCGAATATTTTTTTATTGGAGGCTTCCTTGAGCATCATCACTAACTGTTAAGTCATCAAAACAACATAAAAAAGAATGGCTCCATATTGACTTAAAAAATACCCAGGGTTACAGTACTGCTCAATAAAATGTTTTTCGGGTTGTTAATGGGATCATTTCTGAAATGGCCTTGGAAGAATAGCAAATATGAAAAATAAAACTGTTGAAGCTACCAAGGGGTCTTTAACCTGTATATCCAAAGCAAGATTGATGTTGATGATGCGGACCCCACCAATTGAGGATTGTGAAATAAAATGAAAAAAATTTATGTGGACGATACCAATCAAGTAACCATTATCTGCCCCAAATGCGAACTTGAGAAAAATATAGATGTGACGAATTTCAAGGATACTCATAAAAGGCTGAAAGCCAAATGCCGATGTGGCGAAGTTTTTCGGTTCACCTTGGAATATCGAAAGCATTACCGTAAGATCGTCCGGCTCCCTGGTGAATACTTCGTCCAGCGAAAAAATGAAAAAGGAGACATAATTATTGAAGATATTTCAGCAAGCGGAATCCGATTTTCAAGTCTAAAACCACATTATATTTCCAGAAATGATACAGTTGAATTGAAATTTAAGCTAGATAATCCAATGAGGACTCAAATCCAAGGACTCGTTAAAATAATATGGATCATTGATCATAATGTCGGTGCACAGTTCATCGATCCAGAATCACTAGAAAAGGATTTGGGAGTTTATCTGAAAACATCATTTGATGTTGATGAATAGATTCCTGAACGTCATTTATATTTTGGCCTTTTTTTTTGTTATCATCCCCCTGATTGCTCTTGCCGGTCAACTCGGAAATGCGGAGGTACTTAACATTTTTAATTTATATTCCTGTTCGGTGACGAAGTATAGAATGCAATGAAGCGTTCACAGGTTCAGTGGGCTATCCGGGATGTCCATATATAAATAACTTCCTGTGTGAAACTTGGCGTCTTTGTTTAAAAGTTGAAACCCAGGAGAACTTTCATGACAATTGAAGGAAAAGATTACAAAGACCTTAAACAAGCGGTAGAGAGCCTCGAATATCCTAGTTTCATTTCTAAAATTACCAGCTACATAGAAAAACCTGTTGTAAAAATTATTGATAGCTTGCCTGTTCAAGCATCTAAAAACATACAAGATGCGGTAAAGATTACCCTAAAGAATCTATTGACCCTTACTGTAAAAACAATGGACAAGGAGTTCAAGCGAGGAGCATCAACAACTACACATAAAATTGCAAGCGGTATAAGTGGTGCTTTAGGTGGCGCCTTTGGATTGCCTGCCCTAGCGATAGAACTTCCGGTATCGACATCGATAATTTTACGTTCGATTGCCGATATTGCGAGGAGCGAAGGGGAAGATATTACAACGCTTCAAGCAAGATTGGCCTGTTTAGAAGTTTTCGCTCTTGGCGGCAAATCTGATACTGACGACGGGGCTGAAACGGGATATTTCGCAGTGCGAGCTGTCCTGGCAAAGGCTGTAAGCGATGCCGCAAAACATATTGCCGCAAAAGGTCTCACAGAGAAAGGAGCTCCTCCTATTGTAAGATTAATTGCCCAACTTGCATCTCGCTTTGGGACCGTCGTTTCCGAAAAGGTATTTGTCCAAGGAGTACCACTTATCGGAGCACTTGGAGGCGCGACTATCAATCTATTGTTTGTTGACCATTTTCAAGAAATCGCACGTGGGCATTTTATTGTTCGACGCTTGGAAAGAAAATATGGAAAAGAAGAGGTGAAAGAGGAATACATAAAAATCTTATCGGAGAATATGAAAAACTCATCGGAATCTTCAGGACATTCATAAGCTAGTCAATAATTTTTTTAAACCTTTTTAGCAGTGCTGTTGAAAGACTGTAAAATCAGGAGTTTATCAAATAATAAGTTTCTATCTGCATTACAAGGTTTCGTGCCGTTTAGAATAATCGTTACCCGAAGGAATTCCCCCTTTTGGCGGTAATAAAATTAATGCCATGAATGATGTAAATCGTGTAAAAATATCGCCAGGTCTTCATGTCCGGATCGTACTAAAGAAAGACCAGCGATCCGGAAAATTAACGGAAGGGATAGTGAAAGACATTNNTGACAAAATCGCCGACTCACCCCCATGGCATTAAAGTCCGTTTAGAAAATGGTGAAGTCGGGCGGGTAAAGGAAATATTAAAGTAAAGGGGTATCGGGTCAAGTATATGTTTTGTATACTGATCGAATGCTTGAAAGGAATGTAGATAAGTAGAGAACCTCAGATCATTCATTCCAATAATAGATCAGGCATCACAATAAAAGTTTTCAGAACCCTTAAGATAATTAAAAAAGAGCAAGATGATGGCAACAATTACATTAAAAGGCACACCCATTGAAACCATTGGCGATTTACCAAAAGTCGGTGAAAAGGCCCCTGCCTTTACGCTAACCAAAAGGGACCTTTCCGAGACAACTCTCGACGATTTTGATGGAAAACGCATCGTTTTAAATATTTTCCCGAGTATTGACACCCAGGTATGCGCAACTTCGGTTCGCAGATTTAACGTGGAAGCCGCCAAGCTTGAAAACAGCGTTGTCCTTTGCGTTTCAGCGGATCTGCCGTTTGCTCACGAAAGGTTTTGCGGGGCCGAAGGTATTGATGATGTGCTGTCGTTGTCGAGTTTTCGTTCCGAGGCTTTTGGAAAGGATTATGGGGTAAAAATAACGAGCGGTCCCCTGACGGGATTGATGTCCAGGGCCGTTGTTATTATTGATGAGTCCGTAAAAGTCATATACACGGAACAGGTCCCGGAAATTGTGCAGGAGCCGAATTACGAGGCCGCACTGGCCGCACTGTCTTAACTAACTCTTGCATGAAAATTGATGAGAACCTTTAACATACTTGAATTCATCGATTTAGCCTATAACGTTTCACGAGGAATTACACTTGGAGTTGAAATGACGGTAAATTGCTGGTTGATGAAATCAGAACCGAGTGAATTTTCGATTATGGACTTGAAAAACAGTCCCAATCAGACCGAGTGCTGGGACGGTGTTCGTAACTATCAGGCTCGCAATTTTATGAGGGATAAGATGCGCACCGGAGATCGTGTTCTGTTTTACCACAGTGTCGTCAAGCCCTCGGTGGTGGGAACCGCAAGAGTTGTCAAGACCGGATATCCGGATTTCACGGCATGGGATCCGAAAAGTAAACACTTTGATCCGAAAAGCACACCTGAAAATCCCATTTGGTATATGGTGGACATTTGTTTCGAGAGTCAATTTGCCGAACCGATTCCTCTGGCCAGACTGAGGACGGTTCCAGGACTCGAAAACATGATGCTGCTTCTCAAGGGAATGCGCCTTTCAATCCAGCCTGTGACCGCCAAAGAGTTCGATATAATCGTCGCAATGGGAACCCGCGAGGGATTTTCGGAAAATCCTTGATCAAAGATCAAAAGACCTTTAGTGAAAAAGACGTCAATTTCTATCTCGAAAAATTATTTAAACAACCCTATTGTGGAGATGATGATCATGCATAAAAATTTTCTGAAATTTTTAAAGCATCAATTAATAATGATTACAGTCATGTTATTTATCACGATTTTGTTAATATTCGGCGCAGCAGAAGCAGGGAATAATTGGTTAGAGAAGGGAACAGATCTTCTCAAAACTTACGAGAAAAGCAGCGAGAAATCTGGTCTAACTGTAGAGGAAATCGGAGCTGGGCTTAAAGATGCGCTTCGTGTCGGTTCGGAGAATGTGGTTTCCAGGCTAGGCCGTTCGGACGGCTTTAATGCAGACTCAAACGTTCATATCCCGTTACCAAAACAATTAGACACCGTAAAGTCTGTGTTGGATAAAGTTGGTATGTCCGCTTTGCTTAAAGACTTGGAGTTGAAACTCAACCGGGCTGCGGAAGTAGCGACCCCAAAGGCAAAAAAAATTTTCTCACAGGCGATTACTCAAATGAGTTTTGAAGATGTTAAGAAGATATATAAAGGACCGGAAGACGCTGCCACCCAATATTTTAGAGGTAAAATGTCTCCATCTCTTGCAAAAGAGATGGAACCCGTTGTCAATAAAAGCCTTTCCGAAGTGGGAGCTCTTCAGGCTTATGACAGCGTTATGAAAGAATATCAATCCGTTCCTTTTGTTCCGGACGTGAAAGCTGACTTGACAGATCATGTCGTTGAGAAAGGGATGGACGGAATCTTCTATTACATGGCCAAGGAAGAAGCGGCCATCCGCCAGAACCCTGCCAAGCGAACGACGGATTTATTAAAGCTTGTATTTGGTGCAAAATAAATTCACAGCAAAGGGGTTAGCGAGCGAATATAAATTAATAGAATTCCTTACAGTCGAAGAATCCCTGCAGTTTGCTGTAGGAAGCTTCAATCCTGACTGGGTTGAAGATGTTCGATCAGGAAAGCGGTTGCATCTTTATAAATCAGAGGAAACTAACGTTGCATACACGGATGAGCCTTTACCTTGATGAAATTTCATAAACTTGGTAAAAATGATAATACCCTAATTGATCATAAACAACATGGGAAAATATATCGACTTATATTTTTAAAAGCGGCAAGCTCGATAATCGCTCAGTTTAAGTGAATATAAATAGGTATCGCCGAAAAAAAGTCCATTGAATGCACTGTTTTCAGGTATGGCGAAGACAAGATCGTTGCCTAACTGGGGAAACAGGGGGAGGAGGCTATATGGTAAAAGCCGTTATTATGCATGAAACCGGTGGCTCTGAGGTGTTACGCTGGGAAGCGTATGATCCGGGACAACCAAAAACAGGTGAAATATTGATTCGCCAGGAAGCCGTTGGCCTCAATTTCATTGATGTGTATCACCGTACCGGCCTCTATCCGTTGCCTTCGCTGCCGGCCATACCCGGAATGGAAGGTGCCGGTGTTGTTGAAGCCGTTGGTGAGGGGGTGAACGAATTCACAAAAGGAGACCGTGTTGCATATGCAGGGTTGCCGCCCGGCGCTTATGCCGAAGCCAGAGTCATGCCGGCCCATCGCCTGGTAAAACTTCCGGAGTTTATTTCAACCCGACAGGCGGGAGCCATGATGCTTCAAGGGATGACCGCTCGGTATCTTTTGCACGGCTGTTATAAGGTAAAAGCAGGCGATCGCATCTTGATCCATGCCGCGGCCGGCGGCGTTGGTTTGATTGTCTGCCAGTGGGCCAAATATTTGGGAGCCTCGGTGATCGGAACGGTGGGTTCGCCTGAAAAGGCTGATCTGGCGGCAAGCCATGGCTGTGATCATCCCATCCTCTACCGGGACGAAGATTTTGTCTCACGGGTAAAAGAGATTACGAAAAAAAAAGGTGTTGACGTGGTATATGACTCCGTGGGCCAATCCACATTCGTGAAATCACTCGACTGCCTGCGCCCCATGGGGATGATGGTTAGTTTTGGCCAGTCTTCGGGCCCGATTCCGCCCATAGACACGGGAATTCTCGCCGCCAAGGGTTCTTTGTTCCTCACCCGGCCGAGCCTTATGGCATATACCGCCAGTCGGGAGGATTTACTTGCCCATGCTCGCGATTTGTTCGAAGTGGTGGATAAAGGTGTGGTTAAGATCGAGGTTCGACAGACATACCCCTTGGCCGAGGCTTCAAGAGCCCATCAGGACCTCGAGGATCGTAAGACCACCGGGTCCACGCTTTTGATTCCTTGATTCTTTTAAAACCTATTGTGAAAGAATGATGCTCAAGAAAATCATCTCAGGCGGACAAACAAGTGCTGATCAGGCAGCCCTTGATGCTGCAATCAAACTGGGAATTGCCCATGGCGGATGGATACCAAAAGGCCGGGCAACTGAAACCGGCACATTGCCTGAAAATTATAATCTTCAAGAAATGCCCACCGATGATTATTCTAAGTGCATAGAACAGAACGTAAAAGACTCAAAAGGGACACTTATCATATTCTACGGCAAACTCACCGGAGATCTTTATCGTGCTGAAAGAGAAACGTTGAAGCATAAACACCAGCTTCTTGGTGTCGACCTTAATCAAACCATTGCGTTTCATGCTGCATCTCTGGTTAATGATTGGATTCAGTTAAGATACATTGATATTCTTTATGTGGTTGGCCCAAGTACAACCGTGAATCCCAACGCAGGAAAACACACAAAAATTATGCTTGAGAGAGCATTGATATCGGATTTAATGAATGTCCCTTCCCAACGAGCCATTGCCGATTACTCCAAAAAAGAACTTCTTGAGAAACCTCTCGTACTTCCAAAAACCATTCATGAAGCTGTTGAGAGATTGATAGCGGAGATGGCGCTCAAGGATAAAGTTGTCATCGCCAATATGACATATGATGAACTTGCTGACCTCAATTCAAATTTTGGTGCATATATCCGAAATGCATTCCGTCTTTGGTCCGGAAACCATGAACTCATGGAATCCTGCAGATTTGTCTCCAAAAATAAAAAATTGAATGTCGACGAGGCCTCCTTTGTTATTATTGATGCAATGTGGGAAAAATTACGGAAGACCCATAAATTGAAAGTCATTAAATGAAAAGTGATTTATGTCGTGAACGAATCGATTACATTTGGATTGCCTGATATCGGGGATCGAATTTTGTTGCATACCGATGACAGACTCGATCTGCCGGCAGGCGTGCCCCATCATGCGGTTGTGAGTAACAAGGAGATTGTCAGAATATTATTTGCAGTTCTATTTATCTGTTATTATCCGTTAGCATTTGATGCGGATATATATGCGTGGACAACGGATTGGGTAACAAAGATACATGATATTTGAAGCCGTACTTTTTGATCTTGATGGGACATTGATTGATACCCTAAGTGATATTGGTGATGCTGTCAACAGGGTACTGTCCAAGAAAAAATATCCAACACATGCGATCTCTACTTACCGGAAATTTGTCGGTGATGGCTCAAGAATCCTTATTGAACGGGCATTGCCCAAAAAATATCGTACAGAAAAAATTATCGATGCCTGTCTAAATGAATATATTGAAGATTATACTCGAAATTATAATGTAAAAACAAAACTTTATCTTGGCATACCCAATCTATTGGATACATTAAAAGCAAAAGGTTTGAAACTATGCATTTTGTCGAATAAGCCGGATGCCATTACAAAAAAATGTGTAAAAACCTTTCTTTCAAAATGGGATTTCGATGTTGTTTTCGGGCAACGTAATTCGGTTCCCCGCAAGCCGGATCCACAGGGGGCGCTTGAAGCGGCAAAAAAAATGTCCATACCACCATCTCATTTCCTTTATCTCGGAGATACCGCCGTTGATATGAAAACAGCGGTTTCCGCCGGTATGTTTCCCGTTGGCGTGCTTTGGGGTTTTCGATTCCGAAAAGAGCTGCATGAAAGTGGAGCAGGTGCTATTGTTGTCGATCCTCTAGATGTTTTAAATCTTTTGCAGGGCCTGTGACTTCCAGATCGTGCTTCATCTGCCCCCGGCGGGTTTTTGCCTGACGAAAATGAAATTACCGTTATATTGTTTTTGTTACCTAAATTACACAATGTGAAAAAAATATAATAAATATTGTGGTATCCATCTCACAATTTATTTGGAAGGTTCTATTTAAAATGTATTAACTATTTGAAATATTTTGATAAGATTAAATTATTTCATTGGGCATAATATTTGCAAAAAAAATCAGGCATAGCATCCAAAAGATAAAGCCAAATCTCGAGCGATCGGGAGACGGAAAGCCACGGATCTAAATTTAGATGGCCGGGTTGCCTTGAGGAAACGGTGTAATTCGGTTTTTTTTTGTTTAAATTTAATAGATCTGGAATCTGCCTGTGAATATCAGTAATGCAAGAGCTTTGGTACCTGCTAAAAGTTTTATACCCGTGGCCAAACCCACTAAACTGGATGCGGTTTTCTACGACCTGTATCCCAGGCATTATCGAGATCAAGTCGTATTTACAATATGTGTCCAAGATGAATCAGATGGTAATTATGGACCTGACGGAAGAAAATTGATAAACACCAAATACGAAAAATTTATAGATATTTATGCTTGATTGCCGTTGCGATGAGGTAGGAGAAATCAAAGGACATCCCCGAGCACTGCCAAAGACCCCCTGAACGAAATCCAGTGCATTTTCACTTTTCGTTAAGTTATTTCATTTGCTCGAAAAGGACACGGCCATCAACGCCCCAGTCCTTTTTTGGGTTATGTATCCAAGTTTTTTGAAGCTCCATAATTCTTGTGATATCCTAAAAAATAATATAGTATCACCAGTCAAGCTACCGTTGTCTTTTCAGAAAGATGCCTTCAAAATATATTTCGTATAAAAAATAAAAAGGGGTAATCATGAAATGCTATAAGATTGCGAAATTTGCGTCATTAATGGCAGCAATGTTATTATTGGCGATTGGCTGTGCATCAACTCCCCCCAAAAAAAATGAGAAACATGCTTCCCGGTTGCTCATTCGTCTGCCGACGTCCTGCAATACTCCAAGCGGAGCCACATTGGATGCAGAGGGCAACATCATCCTGTCGATACCGAATTTCAACAATGACGCATTGTTGAAGGACGGGATTATTGAAACACCTGCTCCGCCTAAAATGGTGAGGATTGACAAAAACAACGAATTGACCACATGGTATGAATTCCGTGAAGAAGACATGCATCCAGACACAGGAAAAATCGGTCCTATGGGCTGTGCTTTCGGACCTGATGGAAATCTTTATGTGGCAGACATGCAGATTTTTTGGGATATTCATCAACAATCCCGTCTTCTTCGTATCAATGTCATAGATGGCCGGCCTGTTGGCATGGATGTTGTTGTGGAGGGTTTTATTGTTGCCAATGGTATGGTCTGGAAAGGGGATACCTTATTTGTAACGGAATCGGTTCTTGTACACCCAAAAGGAGGTGAAGGGAATTCACAGCTTGTTAGCGGAGTCTATGCTTTTAAAATTGACGAGTTGAAAAGCGGGTGTTTGATACTGCCTCCATATGATGAGAATAATCCAGAAAGACATTTGATGGAGATTTTCAGTTCCAGTGGAAGGGTCGGGTTCGGGGCCGATGGTGTGACCGTGGATGGGAAAGGGAATCTTTATACTAGTATCATTGAAGATGGGTTGATTTATAAGACAGGTTTCGACGATAAAGGTGAACCGCTTGAAACCAGGTTGTTTGCCAAGAGTGATGACATGCTTTCAGCCGACGGTATCGTGTGGCGAAGGGAAGACAATCGTATATATGTTGCTGATATACTGAATAACGCTGTTCACGTGGCGGATATGAAGGGAAATGTACAAACATTACACAAAAATCCGGATACAGACGGGGACGATGGATCTCTCGACCAGCCATGCGAAGTGCTCATACGTGGCAACGAGTTGATCGTTGTAAGCATGGACATGCCATGGGAAGATCCAACCGGGCTGCTTGTCAATACGAAAATCGACGAGCCATATACAATTTCAGTGATTCCTCTTGGAAGGGGTGATATGTAATACTTTGCTCAAAAAGACCGACCACAATATGCTTTAAAGAACAACCCTGTAATGGGAAGGAGATGAAACTTGAGGTTTGTAGAAAAAAGAAAACATCCGAGAGTCGATATAAATAACCTCGTATCTTATCGTTGTATGGATGACAGCGGCAATCAAACAAGGGAAGGGAGGGGAAAGTCTGTTAATATCAGCCAGGGGGGAATCCTCATAGAAACCCATGATCCGTTTGAATGGCAAGATATTCTATTATTGTCCATCGATATTGAAGATGAATCGGTGAGCACTAAAGGCAAGGTTATTTATTGCAATGCAGCGAATTTTGGAAAATTTCGAACCGGCATCCAGTTCCTTGAAACCAACGAAAAAATCATATCATTTGTGGAAGGGCTTTTAAAAACGTATAGCAAATTATTAGGAATAGTTTAGTACATTGGCTCACACGGGTTTTTGCTATTTGTCTCCGAATATTAGCGGCAACGCTTCATCATAAATCTGATGCCAGCGTTCTTCTCCGCCAAAGCTCTCGATGTAAAACTTCATTTTGGGTTCTGTGCCTGACGGTCTGATGGCAAACCAGGAACCATCTTCGGTCATCACCTTGACCCCGCCGATTGGGGCGTTGTTTCCCGGAGCGGTGGTCATCACCGCCGTAATGGGCAACCCTGCCAATGTGGGCGTTTTGATGGCGTCGGGTGTCAGGCCTTTTAAAACCTTTTTCTGTTCATCGGAAATCGGGCCGTCCACTCTTTTGTAAAACGGTTCTCCATATTTGGGGATCAATGTGTCGGCATAGATTTCATCCGGAGTTTTTCCTGTTTTTGCCAATATCTCTGCGGCCAGAAGCGACATACAAAATCCGTCTTTGTCCGTGGTCCACACGAAACCGTCTTTTCGCAAAAATGATGCCCCGGCACTTTCTTCACCGCCAAAGGCAACGGTTCCACCCAGCATGCCGTCAACAAACCACTTAAACCCCACCGGGACTTCGTAAAGCGCTCTTTTTAATCCCCCAACGACCTTGTCGATCATGCTGCTGCTGACCAATGTCTTGCCGATGGCCAGATGTTTCCCCCATTTTGGCCTGTTCTGCAACAGGTACCAGATGGCGACGGATAGGTATTGATTCGGGTTTATTAGGCCGCTGGGGCATACAATGCCATGTCTGTCAAAATCGGAATCGTTTCCCCAGGCGATGTCGAATTTGTCTGCCATGCCAATCAGGTTTGCCATGGCATAAGAAGAGGAGCAGTCCATCCTGATTTCCCCATCCGAATCAACGGTCATAAATCCGAATGTCGGATCGACATCTGTGTTTAAAATGGTAATATCCAGGTTGTATTTTTCGGCAATGGGTTCCCAAAAATTCACACCCGAACCCCCCATCGGGTCTACACCGATCCGGATGCCATGATTTTGAATGATCTTTATATCGATGACCTGCGAAAGAGCGTCAACGAAGGGCGTAATGAAATCCTGGGTGCGGGTTGTCGGGGCCTGACGCGCTTTCTTGTAGGACATCCTTCGAATATCGGATCCATCTGAATTCATGAGCTGGTTTGCGCGGTCCTGGACCCAGCCGGTGATATCCACATCGGCGGGACCGCCCTTGGGTGGGTTGTATTTAAATCCGCCGTCCCGGGGTGGATTATGAGAGGGCGTGATCACCACGCCGTCTGCAAATCCTTTTGTTTTTCCTTTGTTGTATTCCAATATGAGAAAGGAGATGACCGGTGTCGGGGTGTATTCGTCTTTGGCATGGATAATCACGCTAACGTTGTTGGCAGAAAAAACTTCCAGCGATGTCCTGAATGCCGCTTCGGAAAGCGCATGGGTGTCAAAACCCAGGTACAGGGGACCGTTGATTCCCTTTGATGCCCGGTATTCGCAAATGGCCTGTGCGGTTGAAGCGATATGCATATCATTAAACGTGCCCTTAAAGGCACAGCCCCTGTGTCCGGAGGTTCCAAAAGATACCGGGCCCGATGGTTCCAGAGTATAGTAAGACGCAACCAGTCTAGGAATGTTGACCAACATAGACTTTGGCGCCGGCTTTCCAGCCAGTGGATGTTGTTTCATTGGATTTGTCCTTTTTATTCCATCGTCTCCACATTCAGCATAGAAGGGAGGTCGGGATGGATAATCTTTTTTGAAAAGCGTGTACTGTTTAGGTGGTTTAGGGATCGTTAGAAAGAACAGACGCGCTCCGAAACCCAGTTAATCCCGTGTAAGCTGGCGATACTTGATCCTGTGGGGGCGGTCGGCCTCGGCGCCCAGCCGCTTTTTGCGTTCCATTTCGTATTCCGAATAATTTCCCTCGAACCATACCATCCGGCTGTCACCTTCAAAGGCCAGAATATGCGTGGCAATACGGTCTAAAAACCAGCGGTCGTGGCTGATCA
>DNGT01000229.1 GCA_003486165.1 Desulfobacteraceae bacterium | reverse complement strand
GGCCTGGGATTTGGCGAGTACGGAGATGAATACGTACGGTTTGCCTTGATAGAAAACAATATGCGCATCAACCAGGCCGTAAGGGGTATTCGAAAGATCATGTAACTCTAATCGATCGGAAGTACTATGAGAACAATCCATGTGGGTTTGCTTGGCTGTGGTACGGTGGGTACAGGCGTTGCGAGGATTCTGATTGAAAACAGGGATCTGATTCTTTCCCGAGTTGGCGCCGTTTTGAACCTGAAGCTCGTGGCTGACATTGATCAGGAAACGGACCGCGGCATCCGTTTCGACGAAGGTGTCTTTATCAGCGATGCCTTTAAAGTGGTCGATGATCCTGACATTGATATTGTTATCGAAATGATCGGCGGTGAAGGAATTGCCAAGGATCTTATTTTAAAAGCCATCCATAACGGCAAACCGGTTGTCACTGCAAACAAGGCCCTCTTGGCCGTCCACGGCAACGTTATTTTCAGATCCGCCATGGAACACGGCGTGGACCTTGCCTTTGAAGCCAGTGTGGGAGGCTGCATGCCCATCATCAAGTCCTTGCGGGAGTCTCTGGCTGGAAATCATATAAAATCCATGGCAGGAATCCTCAACGGAACCTGTAACTANNGGGTTTGCCGAAGCAGATCCGACACTGGATGTTGAAGGTATCGACACTGCCCATAAACTCGCCATTCTGACCTCTTTAGCTTATGGCATGGAAATCAATTTTAACGATATCTATATCGAAGGAATTTCAAAAATTACTCCCATGGATATCGAGTTTGCCGGGCAGTTCGGTTACAGAATCAAGCTCCTTGCCATTACCAAGGATACCGGAGGTGCCATTGAAGCCAGGGTCCATCCCACCATGATCCCTTTTTCCAATCCCCTCTCGGGTGTCAACGGGGTCCTCAATGCTATCACCATTTCCGGCGATGCCATCGGCGACATGATGCTGTATGGATATGGTGCAGGGATGATGCCCACTGCCAGCGCCGTTGTGGGGGATGTTGTCGATCTTGCCCGAAATCTTTTATCGGGCTCAACGGGAAGAGTGCCGTTATTGTCTTTTCAGATGGGTCATATTCGCAAAATCCCGGTCCTTCCCATGAAAAAAACACAAGTACATTATTATTTTAGATTTTCCGCGTTGGACCGGCCCGGAGTTTTGTCAAAGATATCCGGGATTCTGGGCAATTATGACATCAGCATCAAGTCCGTACATCAAAAAGGAAGAGGGACCAANNCGACCTCGACGTGGTCAGCGACCGACCGGTGCTTATACGGATTGAAGATGAAAATGGAGAAGATTGAGTAAAGAATCCAGATCCATCTTAGACCCTGCATTGTGTGGGATAACCAGGTTTTTTATAATTAGGTAAAGAAAGGTGAGGTAATATGCATATTGTTTGTTCCGATCTGGAAGGGGTATTTGTCCCGGAAATATGGATCAACGTCGCTGAAAAAACAGGGATTGAAGAACTCCGGCTGACAACACGCGATATCTCCGACTATGATGTATTGATGAAAAGACGTCTCGCGATTCTGGATGAGAACGGTCTTAAAATAGACGACATCAAGGCAGTGATCGCCACAATGAATCCCCTTGAAGGAGCGGTGGAATTTCTGAACTGGCTCAGGTCGCGCACCCAGATCATTGTTGTTTCTGACACATTTGACCAGTTTGCACGCCCTTTGATGGAAAAACTTGGATGGCCGACCCTTTTCTGTCACACCTTATCCATTGCGCCCGACGGGATCATCACAGATTATGTTCTCCGGCAGAAAGACGCCAAACGGGAAGCGGTGATTTCCTTAAAAAATTTGAACTACAACACCATAGCTATGGGCGATTCATATAATGACATCACCATGCTCAAAGAAGCGCACAACGCTATTCTTTTTAATCCACCGGATAATGTAAAAAATGAATTCCCGGAATTTCCGGTAACGTTCAGCTATGAAGAACTCAAAAGTATTATTGAGAAAATTCTGTCAAACAATATAAATCCGTCGAAAACAAAAGGCTGAAAAGCTCAAAATAAAAATGCTGACACATAAAACCACCATCCGGGTGAGATACGGCGACACAGATAAAATGGGCTTCGTTTATCATGCAAACTACTTCAGATGGTTTGAGGTCGGTCGATCCGAAATGTTCAGGTTCATGGGGATTCCTTACAAATCCATCGAGTCAAAAGGTATTTTTCTTCCTTTATCCGAGATGCACTGCAAGTTTAACGCCCCATCACAGTATGACGACATTCTGCTTATTGAAACGTCTATCGATACACGCTACAAAGCGGGTATGAANNGACCTCCCAAATTTCTAATGGACATTATTTCAAAAAATTCCGATGCTGATTGACATTTCAAAATTTGATCAATGCCGTCTCCTTGTTGTTGGAGATTTAATGCTCGATGAATATCTCTGGGGAGAAGTTGACCGGATATCCCCCGAAGCACCGGTACAAGTCGTCGCCATCCAAAAGGAGGATTTTGCGCTGGGAGGCGCCGGTAATGTTGTGAACAATATTGTGGCGCTGGGTGGAAAAGTGTCAGCCGTGGGCGTGATCGGTACCGGCCGAAACGGACAGCTTCTTCTGAAAATATTCAAAAAACTCGGCGTCGATACCACAGGAATTGTTAAAGAACCCGGCCGGACCACCACCCAAAAA
>DNGT01000096.1 GCA_003486165.1 Desulfobacteraceae bacterium | reverse complement strand
CCGCTCAGTTTTTTTACAGGATCATACAGCATCAGTACTGCAGCCATAAATGAAAAAAACGTTCCGGCTGTGGAACTGCCCGTAATCACCTTATAGCCTCCATACCATATGATAAAAGCAATTCCCAACCCGCCGAGGAACTCCATGATCGGAGAAGATAAGGACCTTGCAATCACGGCTTTCATCTCAAGTTTGAACAGGTCGAGGGTTTTATTAAAAAACCGTTTTTTTTCATATGACTCCATACCGAATGCCTTAACAATTTTNNGCCATTTTCCAGTCACGGTAAAAAATAACAAATGTCAAACCCACTATGGTAAAGCTGTCTTTTAATGACCCTGTGACCGCTGTTGAAACCATGGCTTTGATGATATTGACATCGTTTGTAATTCGTGACATGAGAACACCGGTCTTTTCTTTATGGAAAAAAGCGATGGGAAGGTCTTGTATGCGGTTATAAAGGATGTTTCTTAAGTCCTTGATGACATTCTCGCCCACGTAATTCATTAGATAGTCTTGACCATACATTCCCAGACCACGCAGGAAGTAAATTAGTACAACGACCACGGGAATGATTTTGAGCATTCTGGTGTCTTTATTAAAAAATATGTCGTCCAGCACAGGTTTTACTAAAAAGGCTGTAGCAGAGCTCGCCACAGCAATAACCAACATACACACCATTGCCAGAAAAAGTCTGAATTTGTTTTCCTTGATAAGCGATAGTAAGTGTTTGTGCCTGTTTTTTAATTTTAGTTTAAACATATTTGTAAAAATTTTGGTCCAGAGGACAAGGTTTTGATTATCACAGAGAGAATTTGCCTTCTTAAAAGTTTATTCTATAAAACAGGAATTAGGAAATAGATAACCGCAAATGGACGCAAATGAACATAAATATTATTATTATTTTAATTTGTGTTTATTCGTGGTTTCCCTTATCCTCTTTCCTCTTTCCTATATCCTACTTCCTGCATGATTCATCTTTCGAGCATGCGAAAGGCGATATCCGCCACGCGTTCCGATGCACCCGGACCACCCAGTTTATCCCTAAGGGCCAGTAGTTCAAGACTTAATTGTTTGAGACCGGAAGGGTCGCTCAGCATTTTAAATACCGTATCCGCAATCCTGGTGGAAGATGCTTCTTCCTGGATCAACTCCGGAACAATTTCCTTGCCCGCGATGAGGTTGACAAGGCCAATATTTTTAACTCGTATCATTGCCTTTCCCAACCGGAAGCTCACCGGAGATACTTTATAAATGATAACCATCGGGGTACCTGAAATTGCCGACTCCAAAGTCACGGTGCCGGATGCAGCCATGACGACTTTGCTTTGCTCAAGAACTTTTCTCACATTTCCGGCAGCAATCTCAAAATCAGCCTCTCCTCCATGTTTTCTAACAATCTCTTTAACATGCTTTTCTTCAACATCGGGTGAAAGTGATATAATAAATTTTATGGTTTGAATCCTTTTTAACAAGATTCGGGCGGCATCAATCATTACCGGGAGGTGCCTTTCAACTTCCCCGTGGCGGGATCCGGGAAGTAGACCGATGACAGGAATACCATCCACCCATTTATCCTCGATCCTTTGTTTTGTCGGAAAACTGTTTTCCAGCAGAGGATGTCCAACAAAGGTTACCGGAATTTTTTGTTTTCTGTAAAAATCTTCTTCAAAGGGCAAAATAACAGCCATGTGATCCACCAGTTTATCAATCTTTTTAACACGGCCAGGTCTCCACGCCCAAATCTGCGGACTGATATAATATAAAACAGGTATCCCCATTTTTTTGGCCGTTGCTGCCACATGAAGATTAAAATCAGGAAAATCAATCAATATCAGCAAATCCGGACGCATGGTTTTGAAAGTCTTTTTAACCATTCGAAGACTTCTTAGAATGTTTGGAACTTTTGAAAATACTTCAGTTATCCCAACAACGGAAATTTCACGAGCATCAATCAAGATGTCAACCCCGGTTTCTCTAAGCGCCTGACCACCGATACCAGAGAAAAAGAGCCCTTTGTTCCTTTCTTGCATGGCCTTGACAAGTTTTGCACCATGCAGATCACCGGAAGTTTCACCGGCAATAATNNGGCATCACGTCCCATTTGAGCCGTAACTACCGGAGTTTCACGATGGATGACCGCATTTACAAATGATTTTAATTCATTTTCCAGGGCATCGCCTGTTTCAAAACTAACCTGTTTAATATCCATACCGGGGATCAAACCACAACCAATGCTGCCGGTTTGCTGAATGGAAGTAATTTCTTTTTTTGAAAAATCAACGGAAACATAAGCATCTCTTTGAAACAGCCTGATTTTTCTTTCGTTTTTGGTTGATATTCGACTGGCTGTCACATTGGCAACACACCCACTTTCAAATTCAAGCCGGGCATTTGCAATATCCACATGTTCTGAAACCACAGGCACTCCCGACGCATAAACAGCACTTATTTTTGATCTGACAAAATCCAAAATAAGATCAATGTCATGAATCATCAAATCCAGAACAACACTGACATCGGTACAGCGCCCTTGAAAAATACTTAATCGGTGAGACTCGATAAACATCGGCTTCTTAACAATATCTTTCAATGCCACAACTGCCGGATTAAACCGCTCAAGATGTCCGACCTGGATAACAAGGTTCCTTGATTCTGCCAAATGAATCAGTTCATCCGCCTCTTCGGTGGTCTCTGTAATCGGCTTTTCAATCATGATGTCGATATTGTTCAGCAAAATATCTTTGGCAATGACAAAATGAACCGGTGTGGGAACTGCGATACTGACGGCATCGACGTGTCCAAATAACGCTTTATGGTCTATGTATGCTTTTGTATTAACTTTTTCAGCAACAGTTTCAGCACGATTTTTATTAATATCAACAACTCCAACCAGGTCAACGTCATTCATCCGGGCATATTTTTCAGCATGAAATTGCCCGAGATATCCGACGCCAATCACACCAACTCGCAGTTTTTTCATATCTTTACTTTTCCATAGCAACAATGGTGATACCAACTTCGTCCGCCAGGTCGATCATCTCCTTCTTGTCAAAAACAACCGCCTTGCCGGCTTCAATGCTCAGAACCTTCGCCCCGGCCTCAACCATCGTCCTTATTGTCTGAGCGCCTACAGCAGGAATATCGAATCGGGTGTCCTGGTGAGGTTTACATACTTTTACGACTACTGCAGCGCCTTTGCCGAGTCGTCCCCCACGTTTTATGGTCGCGTCTGTTCCATCTATGGCTTCTAC
>DNGT01000403.1 GCA_003486165.1 Desulfobacteraceae bacterium | reverse complement strand
TTCTTTAAGCCCTTGCCATAACGCTCGGTCTCGAAAGAAACGGCTGATGGAAACCGTCATAAGGAGTTCACATTGATGTCTGATGTCATCATTTTTGTCCAGTTCAGCCAGAAAAAACGCCATGTTGCTGCATTCTATGGATTTCATATACCGGTGTATCCGCTTTTTGACGCCCTTTCGCACTTTGCGATACCCTGTCCATGAAAATTCATATCGATTAAGCAGTTGACGAAATTGTTGATCGTTCATAAGATATCTTTTATCTAATGAACGATATTGTGCAAGTATTTTCCCTCAAAGCTATTACTGATGGCAAAAAGGGGTGTTTAAAAAAGGTCTCGGGGAGATTTTTATATGAATAAAGACAGACTCGCGTTTTTAAAGAAAGATTATGTTCAGGGCTTTCCAGCTGCCATCGGGTTCGAAGTCGATCGAGCGGAATACGGAATATTCGAAACGCGCCTGAATATTCGCTCAGATCACAGCCAGCAGGACGGATTTGTACATGCCGGTGTCATTGCAACCATGGCCGACCACACGGCCGGATACGCCGCATACACAACCGTTTCTGAAGCGTTTCGTATCTTGACCATTGAATTCAAAATCAACTTTTTTAAACCTGCTGTCGGGGAATATATTCTCTGCAGATCGAAGGTAGTCAATAATGGGAAAACAATCAAAGTATCAGAGTCCGAACTATTTTCTCTAAATGAGAATCAGGAAAAACTCATTGCCAAAGCAATGGTCACCTTGATTGCTGTACTGTCTTCAAATTTAAAATGAAAAAGGGCGATCCTTCTGGACCGCCCTCTTGGAAGAGTTATGAAGATAGGTTAACACGCCACCAAAACCCTACCAAATTTCATAGTATCCCGAAATGCCGTTATTAACACCGGGCGTATCTTTATTTTTTTTATTGTTTTGAAGAAGCCCGCTGGAAAGATGCACGTGCACCCGAGAAACTTTTTTATTTGCCGTTAGGTTTTTGCAAAAAGCGTGCAAAATGTTATATTTAATTAAAAAAAATTGGTTATATTTATGTTTTCAATAAGTTATATAACAACCAGATTCTCAAGAACCGAACCAACCGATACGCAAAAACCCATTGGATTGACAATATTTGACAATAAATGTGTCATTTTTTGACACGCAAAATCTTATTACACGTATTCAGGGGTTGTGCTTCCCCGTGTAACAATATGGTTGGAATGGTTTTGCAAGGAAATTAAATTGCAAGAACCATTGTGTTCGGTTATAAGAAATTTTATGAAAAAAAAAGCCAAGCCCCAGGCATTAATCGTTTTTGACATGGATGGCGTTATTGTCGATGTCTCCGGTTCATATAGAAATGCGGTCAGACAAACCGCCAGACTATTCTTCAAAGGCGCCCTTTCCTGGAAAAGTCTCCCTGATCCCTTATTCTCGCTTGCCGATCTATCCAGGGTAAAACAGAGTGGCGGTCTCAATAATGACTGGGACTTAACATTTTTAATCATCAACCTTCTGTTTACGCTGGTTAAAAGATCATCAGAAACCACGGATTCAAACCCGTGGACCACGTATAAAAAAACACTTCGAAACTGCGATGTTGCCAATCTTGCCCAATTTTTAAACTCTGAAAAAAATCCCGTATCCACATTATTGGGAAAAAAGGGAAGAATATCAAACGACTTCATCGCCAGCCTTTACACTGGCGATGTTGGAAGCGGAAATATTATCAAGCAGATTTTTCAAGAGATATATCTTGGCAAGGAACTCTTTGAATCCACCTACGGGATTCAGTCGAAGGTGTATCATGAAAAGGGATTCATCAACANNGAAACGTTGCTGATTGACAAATCCATACTTGAAAGCCTGTCGCGAAACAACATACTGGCCATCGCCACCGGACGGCCCCAAATTGAAGCTGATTATCCTCTCGAGCTTTTTGATCTAAAAAAATTTTTTTCATTAATTTTGACGCTGGACGACTGTCTCAAAGAAGAGCAAAAGCTATTTGAACAAACACAAAAAAAAGTTTCTCTCAGCAAGCCGAATCCATATATGCTAGATGCCATTGAAGCAGCCCATAAAAACAAAGCTACCAAATATTATTATATTGGAGACATGCCCGATGACATGATGGCGGCCTCAAGATCCAGGGCTGGATTTATCGGCATAGGTGTCCTTGTCTCATCATCTGAAAAAGATCGGCTTAAAAAAGACCTGGAAAATGGCGGTGCAGATTATATTATTGAGGACTTCAACGAATTGATGAAAATAGTAGAATCCGACGTTTAATTCGGATTGACTTAATACAACAATATATTAACGGTTTTAAGATGTTATATATACTGAGCCCTTTGAAAAATGTTCAATTTTGTTCAAGGCCAAGAAAGGCAAAAATTTTAACCACAGACATACATTAGGTATTTCGAGGATTAAAATTTGAGCCTGACGCAGGGATTGGCAAAAAGAGGCCGTTTTTCAAAGGGCTCATAATAGGGATTCCAGCGGCCAGTACTCCAACCCAAAAGCTTCTGCCACCGCCTTATACGTCACTTTTCCTTTGAGAATATTGATCCCCTTAGCAATTTCCGGGTTTTCTAATGCCGCTT
>DNGT01000072.1 GCA_003486165.1 Desulfobacteraceae bacterium | reverse complement strand
TGAGCGCTCCAGGGTCCAGGTGGCCATCGAAGCGGTGGACGAGGTCGGGAATCCTACCATTTTAGCGACATTAACCGTCATCAGCGCCATTTTGCCCATGGCGTTCGTCGGCGGTCTCATGGGACCGTATATGAGACCTATTCCGGTGGGAGCATCCGCCGCTATGATCTTCTCACTGATTGTTGCGTTCATTGTCACCCCATGGGCTTCCATGCGCATGATAAAGCCCAAACCAACAGCAGCANNTGGCGTTGGGTTTTTCTTATCAGCGTTGTTTCCCTTCTCATTGTCTCATGTGCCATGGTGGGTATCGGGTGGGTTCGGGTCAAAATGCTCCCATTTGATAATAAAAGTGAATTTCAGGTGATTCTCGACTTGCCGGAGACCGCCACTTTGGAAGAAACATCAGCTGCGGTTATGGAAATGGGGGATTATCTCAAAACCGTTAATGAAGTCACCGATTATCAACTCTATGTGGGGACCTCGGCACCGTTTAACTTTAACGGCCTGGTGCGCCATTATTATCTGCGAAGCAGTCCTCACCAAGCAGACATTCAGGTTAATCTGGCTGAAAAAGGACATCGAAAAAATCAGAGTCATGATATTGCCAAACGCGTTCGGCAGCCGTTAAAATCCATAGCCGACCGTTACCATGCAAGGGTTAAGGTGGCCGAAGTCCCTCCCGGCCCACCGGTTTTATCCACACTAGTGGNNTTTGAAGAAACACCCGGCGTAGTCGATGTGGACTGGTACATGGAAGAGGCGCAACTCCGCTATAAAATTGATGTTGACAGGGAGAAGGCCGCCCTTCACGGGATCAGTGTGGCCCGGATTAACCGTACCCTCGAGTTCGCACTCAAGGGACAACAGGCGGGTCTGCTTCATCAGTCCAGGGAAAAAGAAGATGTGCCCATACTGATTCGCCTTCCCTTATCCGCCCGTGCCGGGATTCAACGTCTGAAAGAACTAAAACTTTTATCGGCCGACGGCCATCTCGTGCCGATTTCGACACTGGTCAAAGTCATAAAAACCCCTGTGGATCAGAGTATTTATCATAAAAATCTCATGCCGGTGGTATATGTTGTCGGGGATGTGGCCGGTGTAAAAGAAAGCCCGGTGTATGCCATTTTGGAAATGAAAAAAAAGATCGATACCATCAAGCTCCCTGAAGGATACCAAATCGTTCAGCATACCGCCGAGATTCCTTCCAGCGATCGCAAATTCGAAATGAAATGGGATGGTGAATGGCACATCACTTACGAAGTTTTCCGGGATCTTGGGATTGCATTTGCCGTGGTTCTGGTACTGATATTTGTGCTGGTTGTGGGATGGTTTCAATCGTTTAGCACACCACTGGTCATTATGGCGGCCATTCCTTTTTCTCTTATCGGCATCCTTCCTGCGCATTGGGCCCTTGGCGCTTTTTTTACAGCGACCTCCATGATCGGATTTATCGCAGGGGCCGGAATTGTTGTGAGAAACTCCATCATCCTTGTCGATTTTATCGAATTACGTCTAAAAGAAGGAATGCCGCTGGACCTTGCGGTCATTGACGCCGGCGCCGTTCGCTTTCGACCCATGATGTTGACCGCCGCTGCCGTGGTGGTCGGTGCGTCGGTCATTCTGTTCGATCCCATTTTTCAGGGTCTCGCTATCTCCCTTATGGCAGGAGAAGTTGCCTCGCTATTCTTTTCAAGGATGACGGTTCCGATCCTTTATTTTCTCGACAAGCGATGGGAATTCGCTCATGGGCACTTAACACCAGCAGAAAATAAATTGTCTGAGTAAAGACCCATTTAAGAGATTATTGGGCATTTGCCTTTCTTTTTCACTTGTGATATTGGGAAGTAAACATACAAAGTCATTCATATCCGGCCGAGCATTTTCGTCAGAAAGATGTAAACGCATATTTGACACGCCAAAAGTCGCAGCGCCAATGATCAAAACCATTCATATTAAAAAAATTAGCTGTTTTATGCTGAGCATTTTCTTAGCCATCGGCACCCAAAAAGCAATTGCCGGTAGCTTCAGCTATGGTAAGAATAAAACCGTTGTGGGATCCGTAAGGCACCACACTGTGGCACCCAAAGAGACCCTCTTGGACATTGTGCGCAAATTCGGTCTGGGTTATAATGAACTCTTGCTCCTTTACCCCAAGATGGACCCATGGATACCCAGTCCCGGGCAAAATGTTGTCATTCCAACCCAATGGATCTTACCGTCTACCAGATTGTTCGGGCTGGTTATCAATCTGCCGGAATTGAGGCTCTATCATTTTATCCCGAAAACCGGAATGGTTACCACATATCCTGTGGGAATCGGAGATGTCGGATGGGAAACCCCCGTGGCCGTAAGTCACGTCATTCACCGCAAGGTCGACCCCACATGGTTGATCCCAGAGTCCCTGAGGGCCAAATACGGCGTCACCACAATGCCTCCCGGGCCGAACAATCCCTTAGGAAAATACTGGATCGGCCTATCTCTGATCGGATACGGTATTCACGGTACAAATTCTCCTTGGGGTATCGGAAAGCGTGTCAGTCACGGATGCATCCGGCTGTATCCGGAACATATTGCCTTGCTTTTTGAAAAGGTATATATAAATACACCTGTTGAAATTGTTTATGAACCCGTAAAAATAGGCTTCCAAGATCAAAATATATTCATAGAGGTTCATCCGGATATTTACAACAGAATTCCCGATATGCAAGCACAGACTTTGCGTCGATTACATGAGCTGGATATTTTGAGCAGTGTTTCGCTCTCTTTGGTAAAAGATGCTCTTGAGAAACAAAGCGGACTTCCGGTTCGTGTGGGTTTTCTTAAGAAGGGAGGTGATGATACGCTCGCCGCTAAAACGTCGAATCATTGATGACGTTCGTTTTTTTAACTCTAAATTAGGAGGAGGCAATTCAATGGATATACGGAAAAACGTGTGTATGTTGATCGGTCTTGTATTATCAATAGCTCTGGCTTTTTCACTGATGAGCTGTGCAACCACCGAACAAATAAAAATGCTGGAGCAACAGGTTCAACAAGCCAGCCAAGATGCCAAGGAAGCCAAAGCATTAGCCCAAGATTGCTCTCAGCAGGCCAAACAGGCAGATGCAGCCGCTGTGCGTGCTGAAAATGCAGCAAACGCTGCTGCTGCCTCAGCACAAAAGGCTGAAGATATGGCCAATAAAGCAGAAGCGATCTTCAACCAACAGATGAAAAAATAGCCATAACATCCGGAACCCGGAATATAAAAAAAACTCCGGGTTCCGGGCTTTTAATTACTGATAAAGAAATGATTCGAAATAAATATGTTCAATTGGTTTGTTTGTATGTTTATTTATTACTCTTAACAGTTCGCTTTTTATTGCAACATAATTTCGTTCCTTAACCCATTTGTTCATTTCCTCTTGGTCAATGTTCGTCAACATATCACTCTTTATTCTATCAATTTTTTGATTCAAGTCGGTATATTGTATTTTATTTTCATATGGAATGGCCATTTCCAGCGTCAAATAATTTTGATTGCCGATATTCGAAAAAAGTTGGCATTTTATATAGTTTGATTCGTTTTTATCCTTTTTAGGTCTTAACATAGATATGTTGTGAAAATTCATTTTTTCATTCTGGTGAATAAAAGCCGCGGCACATATAGCGATCAACACAAAAACAGACAGAACTATCTTTAAAAACAGCCCTTTATGACTATCAAATTTCATAATAATTTTTTGTCCCGACAATATGGTGTTAAGACGTTATGAAGCTCCCGCAAGCCTATCGCCAGATCTGGATTTTTACACTATTTTAATCCCGAAAGATCAGAATCTTTTCCAAGCTCCGACACCGGTGGACGCGTTTTCGTTTTGCTTTAATAACAACGGAGAATTTAAATTTAAACTGAAAAAATGAAACCACTAATGAATTTTCATCGGCATCTTTTCCAAAAACTTTAGTGGTTCTCTAATTTATGCGATAATAGAAAACACAGCGCTTTAGTGTTGACCGGCATGCTCCCCTTGACCCCGTTTTAAAGGATGGNNGAAAAAAAGAATTGTTTTTTTCATACAGGTAGTAACGTATCAAAAGCTGTTTGAACCTTTTTGAAAATCTGACAGGTCCGTCCGAAGATCCTGAAAATTTTTCCTCATGCACGCCATGGCCTGCAACGCTTCCGGTGTTATTGGATCTTCAATCTGTGCGGGTATCTTGTGGCGTTTTATGATTGTTCTTTGGCGGTAACCCCATTATGGTCCCTCATGCCCCTCCCGTTTCAACAATTCATGGTACCAGACGGAAAAATCGAACATCCCCTTGCATCTGTCATCATCGTTGATAATTCCAAGGCAAATCTCAAAAACACCGGCACCGTATGCATTACTGTATCCCTGAAAACTTTTTGTCTGTAAAAATTCCCGGACCAGCATTTGCGTCGTCCGCTTGGTCCTATCTTTTCTGATATCTATGGGATCTTTGGGTTCCTGAAATGGATGCCATTTTCCATATCCTCTTTTTAAGATATGTTTCTGACGCCTGGGCGACATGCTATCGAAAATGGCCTTTTTTCGTCTTTCCTCTTCTTCTGGGGATATTGCTGTCATTATCTTTTCCTTGTTTTTTAGGGATTTCATTCTCGTCCACTAACCCAAGATAGTCTTCGTTATAATCTGTAAGAATCGCCATGGATAAGGGAACAAGCATTTCGGCCATTTTAACATATCGAGTTCTGATGTTACCGACGAATTCAGCAGAAATTTCATAAAGTTTTTTTTGAATAATATCGAGATTTGCCGTAGGATACGGTTTGCCTTCAACAAAAGCCGATTTCCCACAGGTATGCCCGATGCCCCCTGTAGATGTCGGCATACCATAAAGTCGGCAGGTGATGGGTCGACATTCATAGAGATCGCACATATCATCTTCGTTAAGAAATGGACATCTGACGCGTTCAGCGGCAATTTCCATAAGTATTTCAACTTCGTTCTTTCCTGATTCTTTGTCCTTATATGCTTTTCTTTTGATCATGTAAGTTTTTCGATCCGCACGGTTCGACTTTGCAATAATGGCCTCTTTTTTTTTGCCTTCAAACATTTCATTAAAACGATGATTGATATAAATCGCTTCGATCAATGTTAGGTCGAATAATGCATGACAGCAGTCTGCGCATTTAATTTCGCATGTTACGCATTCTGGAAACTCACTTTGTACTTTCGCAAACATTTCATCTGCTTTCGCTGAAAGTGCCGTATACTTTTCAAAATATGGTGTAAAGTCTATCTTCATTGTTTAATTCCTAAAATTTTGTTTGTAATATAAGGGTTTAGTCCTTTTAAACAACTCTATTTAAAAGGAGCTCCAAGTATGATTAATTTTTTTTTGCTGGAAGCTGTCTGAGTGAATTAGGGATCGTTTTGAAAGAACCATCTGCAATTTAATTTTATGAATGGCCCCACCAATTAAAGTAGAGGCCTTTATTTATGTCCCGGTCGGACTTTTTCATTACGAGCCCTTATTCATGATTTCTTGCAGAAAAAATTTGATTATACCTGAAGCGGCAATGTTTTCAACAGTCTAAAATGTTAACAAATTTTTATATTAAAAAACAACAAATAGGACAACCAAGGGGAAATAATGTTTCACGTGAAAC
>DNGT01000493.1 GCA_003486165.1 Desulfobacteraceae bacterium | reverse complement strand
GGGTGCATTTTGGCACTGTGTTGTGATTATCGGTTCATTGCAAATGGAAAAAAGTTGATGGGCCTAAACGAAGTCAAACTGGGCCTGCCGGTTCCGTATCTGCCGGACAGGTTGCTACACGCTATAGCAGGGGTTTGCAAAGCACGTGAGATAATGGAGAGCGGCAAGCTCTATCCATCGAATGAGGCACTTGAAATGGGCATCGTGGATAAAATCCTACCCATCGAGAGTGTTGTAAAAACGGCCATCGAACACGCCGACACCTTGGGGTCGCTGCCCAAAGTGGGGTATGAGATGATCAAACAGAATCGGGTGGAGGTGGTCGTAGAACAGGTTGCGGCCCGTCAGGATGAGAAAGAGGCATATTTCATCGATAGCTGGTATTCGGATGAGGCGCGTAAATGCTTGGAAGAAGCAATGAAAAAATTTTAAACACCAACCTTTTTAGGAACGGCTCTCACAAATTTTTCACATTGAGACCTTTGAAAAAAGTTAATTTTTGCTTAAGTTCAAGGAAGGCAAAAATTTTAACCACATGAATACATTGAGTATTTTGAGGATTAAAATTTGAGTCTGACACAGAAATTGGGCAAAAAGGGACGTTTTACAAAGGTCTTACATTATCGATGTTGCTGTTCCAGATCAAGTAAGCTCTGTTTCACTGCAATCCCGCCACCGAACCCGGTCAGTTTTCCACTGCTTCCGATAACGCGATGGCATGGAATAACAATGGGGATGGGATTTCGGGCATTTGCCTGCCCCACGGCCCGACTTGCTTTTGGATTTCCAATGTTTTTGGCCAGTTCGCCATATGANNGGGCTGACGTTCAAACACAAGCTTAGCGAAAAGGTTTTCAGTGTTCCGGAAAAATAGGCTTCAAGCTGGCGCAAAGCCTCTTGAAGTGGCTTTGGATTTTCTTTCCATTCAGATTCCGGCAAAGAAGCCTTGCCTTCTTTGGGAAAATTGATGAGATGCAATCCTTTTTCGTCCCCGGCCACCAAAAGTTTTCCCACAGGACTTTTCATATATTGATAATATATCATTTTGGCATTTTCCTTTTAATAAGACCTTAATAATTGCCCTCAATTATCACAGAATCCCACATAACAAGCAACCATAAAATATTAACAGCAATGGCAAAAAATAAGTTTCCTTTAAATCTATGATGTTGAAAAAAACTTCATAACAATCATATTTTATTTTTGCTTGACTTGGTATTTAGTTTTTATTATTTAGTACGTTTACAATTAATCCCCAGTAGCTCAGTTGGCAGAGCAGATGGCTGTTAACCATCGGGTCCGCGGTTCGAGTCCGTGCTGGGGAGCCAAAATAAAATCAGGGGGTTAGCCAATACCGGCTAACCCCTTTTACGTGTGCAAAAAAGTCAATTCCAACCCCATTTCCAACCTACGGAAAAAAAGATCGTTGAAATTTGGTGCTCTCAAGCGGTCCTAAACAAATTTACGACTACTTGCTGTCGTTGTTTCCAAACCAATCCTTTATTTCTTCTTTAGAGTGAACCGAAGATGCAAGAAAAAAATCAAAATGGCTGTTCATTCTGTCTTTAAGATCATCAAGTTCAAATAATTCTTTTTCGCTTAATGATTTTGCATCTAATAGTTGTAAGCCCTTCAAAAAATCCTCTCCAAGTTTTATAATATTTTCTAATTTTTCCATATGATTCTCGCTTTCTTCCTGAGTTAATCCACGGGCAGGGAATCCGAGTCATTCCTTTTCGGCTCCGGTTGCCTATCCCTTTGGGGTTCACTATACACTTGGTAAAATCACCGAATCGCCCTGGTTATTTGCCGGTATATCTTCTGAAAACATACAGCACAATCTCTTTATAAAGTTCTTAATGTTTTGATGATAATACTATATTCATTCAAGTGGTGTTTTGGATGCTCATTGCTATCTCTATGGTTTAGAAGATGATACGGATGAAAAAGGAGAAATGATATGTTATTGTTTTAACACTTCCGTATTTTTTGTTACACTTGCATTTTTTCCTTGAATGCGATTCCCTCTTAAGTCATTAAATTTATAACAGGGAGACATTTTGACAGACATTATTTTTTTCGAAGCCTAGCCTGCTTTAGCCCCTATGTAAATATAGCCCCAGGGGCTTTACTTTGTATCCCCCAATACAAGCCCAAAAGCTGCTTAAAGAAGCCCCCTTCTCGGTCTGCATTTCCTAATATTCGGGATTAAGATTTTGACTACATTTGCCGATATGTACATATAGGAGAAATGACATGATAATAAAGTTTTTGGTTTTAGGCATCTCACTTATTTATGCTGTCCTACTTATGATTTATTATAGCGCCTGAAAGTTCGGCTGACTGTTAACGTTAATCTTTATAGATTTCTTTCTCAGCCNNAAAATTAGCAAAACTGTGAAAAATAATGGTTGAAAAAATTCCTGTTATCAAACAGTTAACCTGCACCTTCCATCTGGTTCTCTTTTCTAATATCTTACTTGCTTTTACCTGATGTTAGTTCAAATTTGTCTTGCCTTAATGCTTCGACAATTAGGTCTTTTAATTCTTATACAAAAGAAAACGTATGTGACTATTTTGATCCCCATTTCTCACATAGAGAGGTGGCGCCGAGCGACCGATTGTGACATCGTTAAGATCACATCAGGTTAGTTCGGCTTTTTTTATGGAGGTGATATGATGAAAAAGTTATTTATGTTTTTTGGAATTGCAGGCTGTCCAAATAATGATGATCCACCACCCCAGCCCAACACGGCAAACGTTATTAATAACCCGCAAGTCGGTGGTGATACTTCAGATGGAGCTAACGTTTCTGCGGTTCCCGAACCCGCTACACTTATACTGCTTGGGTCTGGACTAGCAGGGCTTGCAGGGTTTGGGAGGAAAAAGTTTAAGAAATAATATGGAATGAGCCACACATTACCTGATAATGGAGGAAGGCGTTCAGGTATCGAAAGACGTGAGTTCTCTTATTATGCCCATATTCCTGAACGAAGGTTTGGTAAAGAAAGAAGAAGCGGGCTTGATAGAAGGCCGAAGCCAAGAACGTCAAAAAATAAATGAACTATTTCATAAGTGTCGATAGACGGAGATGATTTGACAAAGGTCAAAATTAGGATTTACTTGACCTGACACCAGATAAATATGATATCTGTATATCAATTGTTGTTTTGAATGGTGCCGATACTGATAAGATATCACTAGATATCACAACACAGGCAAGATAACATATTTATTAAATTATTTGAAGACCTTGTTGAATCAATCGAAGAGTCAAATTACTTTTTTTGAAAAGATACTTTTAATTTCAGCAAATGATGCGGTATGCTTGCTTGCTAGTATCCTTTTGGTAAGCACTTTCTTGTTTGTTTTAAAAATCCCGATTAATACTTATAGCTTACCTATCTCCTTTGTCTTATCAATAATATTTAATATCTGGTTTTCAAAAAAAGTAAAAGCTGATTTTATTATCCAATCAATAGCAAAATCTATTATGCTGATTTTCTTTCTGGTTTCTATGTTTGTTTCCAGTTCAGTTTATGATCTGTCTTATGATGGACAGGCTTACCATCAAGAAGCTGTCGTACTTCTTAACCACGGTTGGAATCCTTTTTTTAGGACATTGGTAAATGAAGCAACCGCAAATCTTGAACGTTGGTTGAATCACTATCCAAAAGGAATCTGGATAATAGCTGCCAATATTTATAAACTTACTGATAATATTGAATCTGGGAAAGTATTATCAATTTTCTCGGGTTTTATTGCGTTTGCATTTGTTCTGCTTGGATATTTTAAACTAAAAATTAATTTTTATTTAAAATTATTAATAAGCGCACTTTTTGCATTAAATCCCGTTTTTTTATATCAATCATTAAGCTACTATGTTGATGGTGTTCTTGCATCGCTTTTAGTCTCCTTAGCTTTTATTAGTTTTAGAATTGTAACACAAAGAGAAAAAGTTTTGTTTTGGCCGTTTTTATTTGTTTCTGTAATTTTGATTAATATAAAACTCACAGCTGTTGTTTTCTTTGGTGTTTTGGCCTTTGCCTTTTTTCTATATCTTTGGATTAGCGATCAATTAAAACTTTCTTTTTGGTTCGCCAAATTAACAATAGTTTCTGGTTTGATCGGAATACTGTTTGTGGGTTTTAATCCTTATATTACAAATTTCTCATCAAAAGGTAATCCTTTATATCCCGCAATGGGGGAAGATGCATATAACTATGTTGAAACAAACACTCCGGAAAATTACTGGTCATTAAAACCGCCAATTAGGCTTTTGGCGTCCATTTTTTCGCAATCTTCTTTAGCCAGGGGCAAAGGAAAGTTTGGCGCGCTGAAATTGCCTATTACAATTTCTCAGAGAGAGATAGAGAGTTTTCGGCAAACAAACATAAAAGTAGGTGGTTTCGGCGCACTTTTCGGTTTGGCTTTTTTGCTTTCAGTTTTTGGTTTTATTTACTATCAATTCAACTGGCCACATCTCCAGGAAAGACTAGTTTCTTTATCTGTAATAACTTTAATTTTTGGGTTTGCTGCAATAATACCCACCTCATCTGTCGCCAGATATGTGCCTTTTGTGTGGTGGATACCATGCATAATTATTTTATTACTGTTTACCCAAAAAAGCATTGTCATGAATATTATCGGAAGCTTAATTATTATAATCGTTATAACAAACAATTTCCTGGTGGGAGCTTATTACTATCCATATAATTTTAAGCAAAGTAAGCAATTGGAAAAACAGTTAAATGATTTATCTCATACAATTATTTCTCCTTTACATGTGAATTTCGGTCATTTCGGATCAACAAAAGTAAAACTTAACAAATACAACATTCCCTATAATGAAGTTTTTACAGATGATGAATGCAAAGATGGGAAAATATTTCTTGTTAGCAATATCTCCAAGATCTGTGAACCCCTTATAAAGTCTCCTTAAAAGCGGATAGATCATGAATACACAGTTCCCATCACCTTACGTAAGTTCAGTTTCGGATTGAATCGATAAGAACTCATTTTTTGAGAGCGAATTTAAATAAAATATAGAAAAGATTTTTGAGAAATTTATTCAGATGAAGGGACAAGA
>DNGT01000127.1 GCA_003486165.1 Desulfobacteraceae bacterium | reverse complement strand
GTTTATTTGGCAAAGGGATGAATGTACGACACAATGTCCTTCCTGTAGTATCCATGCCGCGACCGCCAAGGAAAGTCGAACAATGGCGTAGACTCGGATCCCATAAAGAGGCGTTTCTTCGTCGCAACATTTTATGGGGCAGGTTATGGCCGACGTCGCCAACACAATTTTTCAAAGAGCGATGAAGCTGGGTAACTTTCGGCTTTTTTTATTTCAAAAGGGTACAAACCCTGTAGGGTTAAGTGGCTTCAGTTTAATCATTCAAAGGTGGGTATTACCATTCGTCTTATAATAGGCGGTCCAGATAGCTCCAACTTATCGCGGACCTGTGATACCTGCAATTTCGTCACACTATCAAGCACTTAATTTTTCTGTGATACCTCAATAACATATCACCCAAAGATGTTTGCAGCGATTACTATAAAACACCCGTATCATGTCTAAAAAAAATCGTGTGACATCGTTTTTAAATAAGGATAAACTCATTTCAAAGGGTTTACCTTTTTGTTTATTTTGGGATATATATTATCGTCATCTGAGTTTTCTAAAAATAAGAGGTTTAATATGTATCGACCAACCATTATCGNNCATTGGGAAAGGCACGTGCAAAGGAAAGAGCGGAGCACCCGGGAAAGTCCGGATTCCGTTTGTTGGGCAATGGCTTGGATGCGTTTGTGGCCCGTGCGGTATTGGCCAATTACGCCGAGCGCAGCATAGATGTCCAGTATTACCTGTATCATAAAGATCTTGTTGGCAAACTATTTTCCGATTTGCTGCTCAAAGCAGCCGATCGAGGCGTGAGGGTGCGCCTGCTGGTGGATGATATGGACCTTGCCGGCAGGGATTTATCAGCGGCTGCTCTGGACAACCATCCCAACATAGAAGTTCGAATTTTCAATCCCTTCAGCAGAAATGTGGGCCGGACTTCCCAGTTTGTGACCCGTTTGGGTTCTGTGACCCGGCGTATGCATAATAAAACATTTACAGTGGATAACCAGGTTTCCATTCTCGGAGGGCGCAATATCGGCAATGAATACTTTGATGCCGATCCGGATCTGGCCTTTGCCGATCTGGATGTGATGGCCATCGGGCCAGTGGTCAAAAATGTCTCTTCGGTTTTTGATCGTTATTGGAACAGTGAACTGGCCTATCCTGCATCGGTCCTACTCAAAGGTGAGCTGCCGACACCTGAAAAGGTAGAAGAACTTCGAGAGAAGTTGAACCAATATGTGGTCGATCAAGCCGATTCCGAATATCTGCAGGCGCTTCGTAATTCCGACCTGGCCAACAAGCTCCGAAAAAACCAGGTTGAATTCAGGTGGGGAGATGCAGAGATCGTGTTTGATCAGCCGGAAAAACTTCTTCACGATTTCAGCGAAACCCAATACCATCTCTCGCCGATGCTCAAACCCTATTTCGAAGGGGTGGAAAAAGAGCTGATTATATTCTCTCCATATTTTGTACCGGGCAAGCAAGGAACCGCTTTTTTGACCCAGCTGGCCCAACGCGGACTTCGGGTGCTTATCCTGACCAACTCTCTGGCCTCAAACGATGTGGGGATCGTTCATGCCGGCTATAAGAAATACCGCAAAGAACTGCTACGCGGCGGGGTCGAGCTTTATGAGTTAAACAAAAAGTTAACCCGGAAACAGCGTAAAGAGAAAAAGGGAGTGGACGGCTCGTCCAAGGCCAGCCTGCATACCAAATCGTTTGTCTTCGACCGTAAACAAGTCTTCATCGGCTCTTTGAATCTCGATCCCCGGGCCGTGCTGCACAACACCGAAATCGGCGTAGTGCTGAAAGTGCCTGAAATCGCCGAAGAGATGGCAAAGTGGTTTGAAGAGAACATCGAACAGATTGCTTACCGGCTGAAATTAAAAAAATATGAAAACGGGTATGAACAACTTTTCTGGCACGGTTGGGAAAAGGGAAAACAGGTGGTTTATACTCATGAGCCCCACACAAGCTTTTGGCGACGGTTTGGTATCGGTTTTATGAGTATTTGGCCAATTGAATCGCAGTTGTAAATAGACGCGTATGTAATAGATAATTATGGACGAAAGCGAAATCGAACGGTGCTGTTATGGCATACAAAAGAGACCATTCCAACATAAATGGTAATCAGCTGAATCTGAGATATCTGCAATAACGTCCCAATATCAAGCACCTGAAATTTCTGAGATACTGTAATACCATATCACAATTCAGACCTAACTTGATTTTTGAAAAGAAACACCGTCTTTGACAAATCCTATTTTTATAAGGTAGTCTCAATGTATCAAATGATTGAAGACTGAAAGGCAGACTACAATATATAGTATCCCCCCAAAAAAATAGAGGTAATTATGAGTAGACTAAGTAAAATGATGCTGTTTATCACGATCATACCACTAGCTATTATAACAAGACCTGCTGCGGCGGATGAGTCAGTAGAACTAGCCAAGAAGCTGGCCAATCCCGTAGCTTCACTGATCAGTATCCCGATCCAGGTCAACTACGACGAAAACTTCGGCCCGAACGAAGAGGGTTCGGTATGGAAGATCAACATCCAGCCGGTCATGCCGTTTACCCTCAATGAAGAATGGAACCTGATCTCGCGCACGATCCTTCCAATAATTGATCAGGATGATGTCCCGGTCAGCGGAATGGGTGAGTCCGGTATCGGTGACATCGTACAGAGTATCTTTTTCTCTCCAAAAGAACCTACCCCTGGCGGGATTATATGGGGTGTGGGTCCGGTCTTCCTTCTGCCTACTGCATCTGATGAAGCGTTGGGAGGCGAGAAGTGGGGGATCGGGCCGACAGCCGTTATTCTTAAGCAGGAGGGACCATGGACCTATGGAGCTCTGGTCAACCATATAGAATCATTTGCAGGTGGTGAAGACCGTGCAGATGTCAGCGCTACGTTTCTTCAGCCCTTTCTAAGCTATATCACAAAGACAAAGACCACGATAGCGCTGAACACAGAGTCTACTTATGACTGGGAGAGTGAGCAGTGGTCAGTGCCTATTAACCTAACTGTGAATCAGTTGCTGAAGTTCGGTTCGCAGATAATCCAAGTTGGCGGTGGCGCCAGGTACTGGGTCGACTCACCGGACAACGGACCGNNTGACGTTTCTTTTTCCGAAATAGTAATGAATACTGTGGATATTTTGACTTTTGTAGTCACACTTTTCCGCAGAGAATCAAATGAATGTTTCAACGTTTTTCTTTTATGTTTGGATACAAAATATTGGGTGATGGAATATGGCCCGAAATCTGCTATATCTCCAACTTATCGCGGACCTGCGATACCTGCAATTAAGTGCGAATATCAAGTGCCTGCTTTTTCTGAGATACCGTAAAATACAATATCACAATTTAGGCCGAGTTATGTTTTGGATAGAAACACTGTCTTTCACAAATCCGATTTTTATAAGTTATTCCAAATAGGTCACAACCAATGCCACTCCTGAGATCAGAAAACGATACTGAAAAATGATCCTTCCTTGATATTTACAGTTCCAATTTGATACATATCAAATTGGTGGATTTCGCATCATGACAAAAAATCAAAGGTTTTAACAAGTCTTAAATTCATGAGTTAATTTTAGTTTACCTCAAATGGTGCCACTCNNTGCTGCTAAAGGATAATAAGATTGTTACGCTTTGTCTGGATCGTCCAAGTTGATAACCATTGGACCAGTTCCTCGGAGAAACAGGATGAACTCATTACCCTCGTCCGATGATGGATTGATTTCTCGGTGAACGGTATGATGAGGGACGTGGAAAAAATCTCCCGGACTAAGCAAGATGGCATCTGATTTGCCATCATTACTTTCGAATCGGGCAGATCCGGAAACGAGATAACCATATACATCATATTCCCCGTGGTGATGCCAGCCAGAAGTCGTCCCCGGCTCACTTCGTGCTCGAACGACTAAATAGTCTTCACCTTTGAAGGCGAGATGTCTACTGATGCCCGGGCTCGATGGGGTTTCTGTCAGAGCCTTCTTTGACAAGGCTTGGATCTTTGACATGGGTATACCTCCTTAAAACAATTAATGATACATCTGATTATTATAGATTCAAAATCAAACATATGTATATTTGCATGTATGTCAAGGAAATGGACCGATAGGTGGTATATCCGCTTATGGCTCCTACGACCCATAGGCCGACACTCTGTTTCATCCCTCCCGTGATGGAATTTGTTTTCTTTCGTGACTTAGCCCCCTATTCCAGCTGGGACTTCACCCGCTGCCCTCGGTAGGGATTTGATCTGCAAAAATAGAATTTGTCCTATCTGACACAAAAAAATGTGATATCTGCATATCAATTGTTGTTGTGAATGAATGACAGACTGGCAAACTATATGTAAGGATTTATTTCGCCTATAAATTTTCTATTTTCGGTAAGTTAAGATGTAAACACTAACATCTCCTATCCCTGCCAAAATTTTGCATCAAAAAAGCCACAATTATATCTTAATCTTCTATCGCCATCAACAAATATAAAATACCACATTGTGAAATATTTCTTGATATTAAAATTCCGTTAAGTATATGAATTACAAGTACGTACGACTCCACACACTATATAGGCAAATGTTTTTATAAACAAAGGAGGTATAAGCGTGCAGGTAGCGCACTATGAAGTTTTTAGACAAAAGAAACTGCCAAGTGTAGGACAAACAGTCAGGAATAAAATACATAGCACTCTTTGGAGAGTAATGGAGAAAAGGGAGATTTGGCAACATACCGCCTACGATTCGCAGTCTGGAGGGGGTACCCTGCTTCCGGCCATTTATCTTGCTTACTGGAAAGTCCAAAAAGGTGTTATGCCAGGAATCGGAGAGATGATCGGATATACATATGCGCTCCATGATAATACTTTTGAGTCAAATTGGGATGTAGTTAAAGATAGGTAGAATAGTCGGAACCCAAAATTTTATCGATTTCGATTCGAAATCATCAAATCAAAACTTGT
>DNGT01000352.1 GCA_003486165.1 Desulfobacteraceae bacterium | reverse complement strand
GTTATTCTGGGTAACGCCGGTCAGCGAATCATCACTGCCGGTGAAATCTTGTGCCTGGCAGGGCTTGCAACCGGGTTTCAAACCACCCAGAAAAATGAGTACAATATCACGGTTCTTAGAGGGCATTCCATAACGGAGGTTATTCTGTCTCCGGAAGCTATCGGTTANNTGGCGTTGAGTCAGGAAGGAGTGGATCGTCGGAAACGTCTTTTTGATTCGCTGAATAATTCGGTCCTGATCCTCCAGGCTCCCGGGGTTGCCATTCCATCCTGTAAAGCCGAAATTCTACAACCAAACTTTAAATCACAAAAAATCAAATCCACCGACTGGGCCCTGGCTGCCTTAATCGTCCTTGCCAAAATGAATCGGTTCATTCATCTTGAGATGCTTAAAACCGCCCTTAAATACAAATTCAGGAATAACATTCTGACATCTTCTCTGGATCTTATTGAACGAGTTAGCACAGACTAAATTTTTGTAGGATGGTGAAAAACTGACCCGGGCATTATATGAATGCCCTTGTAGGCCTCATTAATTTATCCTGTTGTATTCAACAATTTTTCCTATTTTAACTGTTACCCAGATTTCACATTGTGCAGTAAATGTAATAACAATTATGGTGTTTGCTTCATAATTTGTGGCGACATTTTTTTGAAGTTAAGGTAACTGCTTGAAATTTAAGGAAGCAAATTAATTGTTTGATTTTGCATGATTTTTGCATGAACAATAACATAATAGTCTGCTAAAAAGATTAACTTCAACCTTTTTTGATACATCGATTCTAGGCAAGTTCCTTTTAAACTTTTCTGAGAATCCCGTAAATTTTGTCCAGTGTAACTTTCAATAAAATCATTATTCTTTTTTCAAAAGCGTAATAAATATACGGTTGCCCATTTATTAAAAGCAATACGAATGAACTTTTAAAGATTCATCGCGATTCGTTCCTAATATATCTACTTTATTAATAGAAGTATTATGAAAAAGAGAATTTTAGCCACATTATTTATAATTATATATATTTTCGGATTTATAGTTATCGCAACAGGTTTTGCTAATAGTCCTGGGGAAAATAAGCTGATTCCTGTTCCAGAACCTGCGACCTTGCTCTTATTGGGGGTTGGAATGGTTGGTCTTGCAGGATTTGGCCGTAAAAAATTTAAAAAATAAAATACCTTGAATACTCCATTGACTGATAATAAAGATAGGCGTTTAGGTATTGATAGGCGTCAATTTTCATATTATGCACATATTCCAGAACGACGGTCTGGAAAGGAAAGGAGAAATGGGTTCGATAGAAGACTAAAACCGAATAATTCAAAAAAATAAAAAGGACTTCAAACCGGTATAGTCAGTGATGACTCTGCCTTTTTTCAAGCCATATCAAAAATACATCTAACGCCCAATTACAGCGTTCGAACCTCTTCAAAATGCTCACATACTTCCATGTATGCTCCGCTTTTTCATATGTTACACATTGATGCCTGTGGCGTCTCGCGCTTTGTTCTTGAACGTAATCTGCATTTTTGAGATGGCTTGTCGTTTTTAGGGACGTATCACCGGCAAAACAAATCCGATCAATGATTGCATATGCTTAAAAACACATTTCTCCATATTCCGGGAATCGGCATCAAAACAGAAAAAAGATTGTGGAAATCCGGAATTTACAGCTGGGATCTTTTCTTAAACCATCGGAAAACGGATATATCGCCAAAGAAACTCAACACCATGTCCGAATGTTTAAAAGAATCAAAAAACCAAATGGCGTCTTTGAATCCAAATTACTTTGCCGAGTTGATACCTGCAAGTCATCACTGGCGCTTTTTCCCGGAATTTCGAAATGCCACCGTCTATCTGGACATTGAAACCACAGGATTGAGTCGTTATTACGAAACCATTACCACCATTTCACTCTATGACGGCAAATCGATTTTTTATTATGTCAAAGGTCAAAATCTGAACGACTTTCCTGAGGACATCAAACGATACAACGTCATTATCACCTATAACGGCAAAAGTTTTGATGTTCCATTTATCGAAAGGTATTTTGACATTCAGTTGAACCAAGCGCACATTGACTTAAGGTATATTCTGGCGAGTTTGGGGTATAAAGAGGGCCTGAAATCTTGCGAAACCCAGTTGGGATTCAATCGAGGGGATTTAACGGATATTGATGGATTTTTCGCAGTTTTGCTTTGGCATGACTATTTGAAAAATAGGAATGAAAAGGCGTTGAAAACTCTGTTGGCTTATAATATTCAAGATGTCCTGACCCTCGAGATGTTGATGGTGATTTCCTACAATTTGAAGATTAAAGACACTCCGTTTTGCCGAAACAGTTTGCCGGAGCCGGTTTTGCCGAAATCACCCTTTCGTGTGGATATGGAAACGGTGGAGAGAATCCGATCCGAGCAAATCTATTTCGGGCTTGCTTCAATCTGAAAAATATGACGATGATCCTTCACGGCTAACATCATATAAAAACACAGTTATCAAGTAAAGTTACATAACCCCAAATTTATTCCACCTTGACACTATCCTTCCATTTATTTATATTTTTTGTTTTTATCTCAAATATAATACCATTTTTTGATTAGGATGATTTGCTTATGTTCCTAAAGAATACAAAAGAATTTATCAAAAAACTTGAATCCGAGGGCCAACTGAAAAGGATCTCTGCAGAAGTGGATCCTGTATTGGAAGTGACCGAAATTGCCGATCGGATAAGTAAAACCCATGGTCCGGCACTGCTTTTTGAAAATATCAAAGGCTCTGTGTTTCCGCTGATAATTAATGCCTTCGGCAGTTTTCGACGAATGGAGATGGCACTGGGATGCGATTCCTTTGACGATATCAGCCGACGCATCGAATCACTCATAAAAATCAAACCCCCCGGCAGTTTCACCCAAAAGATTAAAATGCTCCTTGATCTCAAAGCACTGTCGGGAGTAACGCCGAAAAAAGTGAAACGGGCGCCATGCCAGCAACAGGTCTATGACCTATCAGGCCCCCTTTTGGATGTGCTCCCCATACTCACCTGCTGGCCTAAAGATGGCGGCCCGTTTATCACGCTTCCCATCGTCATCACCAAAGATCCGGATACAGGCATTCAGAATATGGGAATGTACCGCATGCACAAATATGATCACGCGACCACCGGCATGCACTGGCAGTACAATAAAGACGGCAACCGCCACTTTGATAAATACAAATCGCGGGGAAAGCGCATGGAAGTAGCGGTGGCTCTTGGTGGATCACCTCTGGTGACATATGCGGCAACTGCGCCATTGCCCCCTGATATCGACGAATTGTTACTGGCCGGCTTTATCGGATCAAAACCCATAGAAATCATTCGGGCCAAAACCATTGACATCTTTGTTCCGTCAGAATCCGATTTTGTCCTTGAAGGATATGTGGATCCGAACGAGGATCGTATCGAAGGCCCTTTTGGAGATCATACCGGATTCTATTCTCCTGCGGACCGTTATCCGGTATTCCATGTCACCTGCATAACTTGCAGACATGACGCTGTTTATCCGGCGACCATCGTGGGAAAACCTCCCATGGAAGATTGCTATATGGCAAAGGCTACGGAAAGGATTTTTCTACCGGCAATAAAAATGATCATTCCGGAAATTGTGGATATGGAACTCCCCATGGAGGGTGTATTTCACAACTGTGCCCTGATCGCCATTGACAAGAAATTTCCCGGTCAGGCCAAGAAGGTCATCAGCGCGCTCTGGGGGCTTGGACAGATGGCTTCCACCAAATATATTGCAGTATTTGACAAAGATATCGATTTGCGAGATTCACGGACAGTGGTCTGGAAACTTTTGAATAATGTCGATCC
>DNGT01000133.1 GCA_003486165.1 Desulfobacteraceae bacterium | reverse complement strand
GTGTGTGTAATGACTTTATCCATCAAGCTTCTGTCGTGGGTGATAAGCATCAACTCACGAGGCCAACGGGTCAGAAAACGTTCAACCCATCGGATGGAAGTGATGTCAAGATAATTGGTCGGCTCATCCAAAAGTAAAAGATCAGGCTCAGAGACGAGCACTTTTGCAAGATTCAGGCGGACCTGGAACCCTCCTGAAAATTCGTCTGGATGTCGTTTAAAGTCCTCTTTGGAAAATCCGAGACCTGAGAGTATCTCTTCAACTTTCCAGTGCTGGTCTTTTTCGTTTTCACGAAGCCCGGCCATTCCCTCTGAAAGTATGGTATCTTTTGTAAACTCGAGCTCCTGGAGAACGTAACCGATACGGTAATGCTTTGGAATTATTATTATTCCTGAATCTGGAGAAACTTTGCCGGTTATGAGCCGAAAAAGAGTTGTTTTTCCGTGTCCATTGCGACCAAGGAGACCAATTTTTTCTTTAGGATTCAGTTTAAAGCTCACACTGTCAAAGAGCACTTCACCATCATAGCTTTTTGTAAGATTTTCAACATTTATCATTTATTGTTCTGCTATCCGTTTTCTTTTTAAGAAATATCCGCCTCTCTATTTTATTAAGTTAAAGTATACGAAAGAATGAGTCATAATGAAATAGCTAATCATACCCCTCATTGGAAGTCAACTTTACATAATGTTAGCCCACCGCCATATGTTTTCAAAAAAGGCGCTATGGACCACGTCATCGCAGTGTGACCCAATATTTTAGTATGTGTGAAATATTTGAGATCGTATAAACAACCGTGCAACACATCCTAAATATCGGGTCACTGCGAAAAATTGTGATAGTGGATAAGCATATCGCCTTTTTTGAAAATTCATGGCGATGATGCTTCACGGCTAACATCTTGTAAAAACATTACCATGTTATGATTTTACTTAAAATATGGGGAGGTCACTTGCGTATATAATATATAACCCCCCATAATTTCTTGACAAAAAAAAGTTGAAAAAGTAGTTTTATTTAATTTTGATATTCTCTGTGAAATTGAGAACGATGATGAATCTTGCTGTTCAAAAAAGTTTGATGGCTGAAAAATGAATATGCTGAAACGTTTGTTAGACTTTCAAATATTTCCCTATATCGGAATCTTGATCGTAAAGATCCTATCATCAACTTACAGGATCAGAATTATTGACCCCGAGATTGAAAGAGATGTTCTGAAGAGAGGGCACATTCCGATTTATGCTTCATGGCATCAGAGATTTTTCCCGGGGATAACCTTTTTTGCAAGCCGAAAGCCTATTTCAATCATGATCAGCCAGAGCAAAGACGGGGAACTAATTTCCAGAATTGTTAACGTCCTGGGATGGCATCCGGTGAGAGGTTCTTCATCAAAGGGGGGACGTCAAGCACTTAGGAAAATTAAAAAACTGGTTCATGAAGGATACAAGGTCGGTCATATTGTGGACGGCCCTACCGGTCCTCTTGGGGTTGTTAAACCCGGGTTGCTTCTTATTGCGCAGGCTACGGGAATGCCGATTGTCCCCGTCATTACCTCTGCTGAGAAAAAATGGGTGTTTAACAGTTGGGACAGGTTTATGGTTCCAAAGCCTTTTTCTCGCGTGATCATTCGGTTTTCGGATGAAATTCGCATTCCAAAAGAATTGCAATGGTCTGATTTTGAAGAGAAGCGGTCATCCATTGAAAACACTTTAAAAAAATTGTATATTGAAACGGATGCCACATGGTCAAATCAGGAGGAAGTCGATCGATTATTCAACACCTAAATTTGACGGCAAAGTAAAAAGTTCAAATTCAAGGCATCGCGAATTTTGCTGAATAAGGCGTACTTATTTACGCCACAGTGAACACGAAATGACGCACAAAGAAATTGGACTTTTTACTTTGCCGTCTCAATTGTGACTTTTTTCGATACCATCAGATTTGAATAAATCGGAAATTCGAAACAATATCAAAAACAAATGTTTTGATAGGCACTCGCTAAGATTGCCCGTAATAGTAGCTATGGCTTCTGGATGAATATGGGAAATTCGACAACTCTTCTATATTTAAACATCCAGATTTAACGCATGGGGTTATTTTACCATGGATGGTTTGCCATTGAATAACTTTGGCGTTAATGTCTATGCCCAGAAGTTTTGTGATTCTATTGACTTCATTCACAAACCGTAAGTTGTTGTGGCTATTTTCACCCTCCCATCCCCCGGTCTGATGAACCCTTTGGTGAATCATCTCATGTAAAAGAACGTCGCTGACCTTTCTTTTATTTAAATGGCGAGGCTCCCAATTGAGAGTGATTGTTGGATAGACAGGACGCATTAAAGTTTTATGTAAAACGATAAGATTTTTATCTGGAAAATAACATCCAAGACTCCTGTCCTGAGGTGTCGCCGCCCAAATGATCTCACCGACGATGTTTTCTCCATAAAAAAAAGTATCATTCAACTTTTTCCATTCATCAAAGACCCATTCTCCAAAATACCCAAAAGCCTTTATAGCTTCAATTTTCAATTCTGCAAATGTCGACATGAAAACGTCATCTCTACTCAAGNNATTAAATCAGTTCTTCCTGCTGCACCGACAAAAAGGGTGTCGCCGGTAAAGAGATTTTCACCCACCAGATAGCAGACAGAGCCCGGCGTATGTCCTGGTGTGTGGATAACTTCAATATTGAGCGTTCCCACCTCAAGAATATCTCTGTCTTTCAACTTTATATCTACAGGGTCAGGTGGCGGCAGCCCCAGTTCATGAGAAGATTTCTCCCTTACAGAAGGGGTGTTAAAAAATCTGTCATCGGCTTCATGCATGCATACGGGGATTTTGAGAAGGTCTTTCAGCTTTGGGTTTCCCAAAACATGATCGGCATGACCATGGGTGTTCAGGATATATTTGACACGGAGGCTTTTTGTTTCGATCAAGGCCAGCAGTTTGTCTTCATCTCCGGCCGGATCAATGATAACTGCATCGAAGCTTTGGGGACAGGCCACCAGATATGTCATGACCTGAAACGGTTCCACGGGGATCTGCTTTATAATTATATTATTCAAACTCGGCTATTCTATAAATAGTTTCTGTCCTGGATATATTGTGCTGTTGGGTGTTAAAAGATTGATGCGCAGAAATCGTTCTAAAGGCATATTGTGAAGTTGTGCGATATCGAACGGACTATCGCCGCGTTTAACCCGATATACCTTGAGATCTCCAACCCCAATTTTTTCATCTTTGTATCCAGGCATCTTTAAAACCTGGCCGATATACAGTTGTGTTGTCTTCAGGTTGTTTAAACCCTGGATCTTTTGGGTGGTTGTGCCGTATCGTTTGGCAATGTTCCAGAGTGAATCGCCACTTTTTACAACATGGGTGGATGGGAGTGTAAAATCTTTGTTGGAGTCTATTTCCGGCGTGTATGGNNGTATCGTCTGGCAATGGTGGAAAGGCTTTCTCCGGGCCTTATTCGGTGGTATACATAGGCAGGCTGAGGCGGGTATGATACCGGTATTTTATCCAGAGTTGCCAGCAGAACTTCGCTTTTTCCCGGGGGAACCTTAAGCGGATAGTTGTCTTGAGGCAGTATACTGTAACGAAGCTCAGGATTAAGTTCTTTGAGCGTTTCTTCATCGACTCCGATTTCTTGGGCTATATTTTTAAGATGGATCTGTTTTGAAACCGTTAAATTTTCATATTCTAAAGGCTCATCAACAGTGATGGCATTGAGCCCGTATTTTTCCGGATCGTTAATGATAAAAAGAGCAGCCATAAAACGGGGAACGTATCTAGCGGTTTCCCGAGGAAGACGCTCATAAAGATCCCAGAAGTTGTCGAGGTAGTTGATGTTCTGAGACCTTATGACCCTAAGCACCTGCCCTTCACCACAATTATAAGCAGCCAAGACAGTTGACCAGTCACCAAAAATTTGATGCAGTTCTTTCAGATATGCAATTGCAGCCTGAGTTGATTTGACCGGATCGATCCTTTCGTCTATGTATTTGTCTCGCTTGAGACCAAACTTGTATCCGGTTGAGGGGATAAACTGCCAGAGTCCAAGGGCTCTGGCCCTCGAAAGCGCATTGACCTTGAATCCGCTTTCAATTAGCGGAAGCCATGATAATTCAACCGGAATACCGGCTGCTTTAAGTTCTGAAACGATATGTGGTCGATATTTTCCTGAACGTTTAAATGCCTCGATGAAAAATTTTTTTTCACCATATTTGGTAAAGTGGTTAATTTCGAGCTGAACATGTTTATTCATCACCAGAGGAATGGCATTGTGATTCCCGTTTACAACGATATTGCGCGATGCGTAAATTTCAAGAATGCGTTTAGAAATCATAAAACGCAGATCTTCTTTTTGCTGTATAAGTTTAGGGCTGTTAGTCGTATCGATGTTCAGGATTAAAGCATAAGCATGGTCCAGAGCTTCAAGAGCGTTTTCAAGTTCTCCTTTTTGCCAAAAATCCTGAGATGCTTGGCAGAAATCGAGAGCTTCATCAAGAACTGATTGTGTTTTATCCCCTTGATCAGAATCTTCTGGTTCAGTATTCTGACCATTTGTTTGATGACTTGGATCTGATGAATTTACAGAGTCTTCTGGACTGACGGGTCCTGCAATCGAGAGATTTTGATCTTCAGTGTCGATTCTTTCGGGTAATTCTGAAGGATCAGAGGCATCTGTTGGAGATGATACATCAGAAACGACGCTGTCGGACATTATCGTAGGATTTGGGAAACTTTCTTGTTCCGAAAAAAAAGCCTCTTCCGGTGATACGGGATTTTTATGAAGATTCTGTGCGCAGCCGAAAAACAACAAAAACATGAAAACAAGCAGAATAATAACTCGTGACTTTATCAAATTAAGTACCTCGATTCATATCGTATGATTAAAATAAGGTGTATCATCAGTTTTTAATGGCTTGATATCCGATTACACAACATTTGGCGCTTTTGTCAAGGCTTTATCTCGCTAAAAAATTGATAAAAGCTTTGTTTTTAAGAGCTTAATGCAACCTTTTCTGAATTCGCTTTTCAAAAACAATACGATTCTAACAATTTTCTCTTGCTTTTATAATAATATATGCTTTTATTGTTTATGAACTAGCAAATAATATGCCAGGATAAAATGGATAAGGATGTATTAAAATAAGAACTGTAATAACAATCATATAAGAAATTATATGCAGACAATAAGTATGGTCTGCATATTTTAGCCGTCAATTTGTTGATCACCTATGACAAGATGTGGCAAAAAACTATCAGGATATCATTTGCGGAAAATAATAGAAAATAGGAGTAAAAGGCGATATATTAGACAATATCGTTGATTATTATTAATATTTGCTGTCTATTGTATATAATAGCCAAATATCAGACTTGAAAAAAAAAATAAATATAAGTAAAAGAAACAGTTTTATGAGAGAAAGGTGAGAAAATGTGCTGCCAGAGTAGCTCAGTTGGTAGAGCGCCTCACTTGTAATGAGGATGTCGCGGGTTCAACTCCTGTCTCTGGCTCCATATATGAAAATATAATTCAGGTGGGGTTCCCGAGTGGTCAAAGGGAACAGACTGTAAATCTGTCGGCGAAGCCTTCGGAGGTTCAAATCCTCCCCCCACCACCAGCCTCAAAGTAGGTCGTATGTAGGAGATTTCGGTTTATTTGGCGGAATCGACAGGAACTACATGGCTTCTTTCATAACTCTTACTACACATTTTGAGGAAACTTATTTTTTCAAAATCATCATTAATTGAAGGGGTTCAATACAGAGTATTGTTTATGTGATATGAGCGGGAGTAGCTCAGTTGGTAGAGCTCTAGCCTTCCAAGCTGGATGTCGCGAGTTCGAGTCTCGTCTCCCGCTCCAAATTGAATATAGACGGCCTTAAAGGTTTTTCAGGACGTATCATAGAAGCATACAGGAGCGCCCACGTAGCTCAGTCGGTAGAGCGCTTCCTTGGTAAGGAAGAGGTTCA
>DNGT01000188.1 GCA_003486165.1 Desulfobacteraceae bacterium | reverse complement strand
GTGGGGTTCAATGTCAAACGATTTGATTTCAGGGTGCTTGCCGGATATTCGGATTTTAATTTTGAAGAACTTCCCACCTTAGATATCCTCGAAGACGTCCACAATCGACTCGGTTACAGGCTCTCTCTGGATCATCTTGCCAAAGTGACCCTGGGTCAGAAAAAGACGGCGGACGGCCTTCAGGCTCTTCAATGGTGGAAACAGGGACGGATACGGGAAATCATCGATTACTGCAAAAAAGATGTGGAGATNNTAAAAAAACAGTGCGGATACCTGTTAAATGGTAGTTTATCTATATAACAAATAGTTAACCCTTCAGCGATTTAACCACTTAACAAAGTCTGAACCTTAGTTCAGCTTATTTTTCGGATAAATAATCAGCCGATCTCCAGGATGGATCGGCTTGTTCAAGTCAAGACGGTTCCAGATAATAAGGGCCGCTAAGGGCACATCGAATTTATCGGCAATGGATGACAGATTATCCCCCTCTTTAATGATGTAGATCCGGTCCGTCCGATTTCTCTCATATTCCTTAACCAGTTTCTTATAACGCTCGTTAAATCCCTCATTCGACCCTTTGGGAATCAGAATCGAATGGGTTCCTTCGGTGAGATAGTGTCCCCGAATTTCGGGATTGAGGTCCTTAATGGCTTTAAAGTCCGTTTTGGACGCCTTTGCAACAAGGCTCAGCGGAATTTCTTGAAAACAGTCGATGCTGATCCGGTCGAATTCAAGGGGCGGATAATAATCTGTATCCTTGAGATAAAAGCCGAATCGATCAGGTTCCGAAAGAATCAGTTTTGCCGATAAAATGCGGAAAATGAATCGCTGGGTTTCAAGGGGCAAATAGAGGCGGTAATAATCCCTGGTTTGTTGTACCATGATTTCAGCCTCCAGTCCTTCTTCACCCATGTTGTAGGCAGCGGCGGAAAGGGTCCAGGACCCCAACAATTCGTAAAGTGCCTTTAAATGAGCTATTGCAGTCCGGGTAGAGGCAAATATGTTTCGTCTCTCATCGATTGTATCATCAATAATAAGTCCATACCTGCGGCCTGTATCGGGAAGAATCTGCCAGAACCCAATGGCCCCCTTTTTAGAGCCNNATATCGGCGGGAGCGCTTCAACCAGAGAATGACCTGGGGTCGATCTCCAAGGGTCAGCAAAAGTTCCTTTTCCAGCCGTTCCAGAACCTCCTGGTTTTTAATGGGAACCTGTTCTCCGCAAAAGGAGAGGACATCCATATTTTTAACAGATGTCAGCAAAGAAGGAAGGTCTAAAGATTTGTGCGAAGCAGCAAAAGTTTCAAATGTCAAAATTAATACTATTGCCGAAATAAGAAAAATCGTTTTTTTCATATACGTTTTCGTCTTTCTCAAAAAAATAGCCTTTTAGCTTATACTTATGGTTCTTTTCCAATTTAGTTGGAGAAGAAGGTCCAAGGATTCACAAACGATTTTTTTAGCAAATCATTTTAGACTTAGAAAGTCAAATCGACCACCAAAATTTTCATATATATATGGTTATCATAAATATACTCTGTCGTGTAAATTTCTATATTTATTGGGAAACTAATGCGTTTGCCCTGGTGTCTATCGCTATAATTCTTGACTTCGTGCTCGAAGTGTTCTATCATACTTTTCAATAATAATTATACCAATGAAAGGGCAAAGCTGTCGAAAGGCAGTGACGCAAAGCCACGGGTCTAAAGCTCCAAGGCCATTTGATAGCCGGGCTACCGAAGGTACCAACAAACGCCTTCATACAATTAGGTACTAAGGCGTTTTCTCTTTTCAGAAGTTCATTGGAAACCTTTAAATGGTCATTTTTAAAAGGTTTCCATCGGCAAATGAGCTAACCTCCCGTGGTGTATAACTTAAACAAAGGGAGGTGTCCCATGATAACTGCCGGATTTTTACCAACAATTACCGCCAGTCCCTTTCTTTCCACCTTCATATGGATCATTTTGATCCTTGTGGCCATGTATTTGGCGCGTAAACCGAGTCATCGCTGTTTGGTATCTTTTAGCTTGATTATTCGAAACAGCATGCGGCTTTTTGCTGCTTCGGTCAAACTGGCTGAAAAGCGCCTAAACGATCGAAATCGAGATGTATTGCTCAGCGCCGGCCGGCAACATGCCGAACGTTGTGTGGAAAGAGAGTTTGAACGTATCAGTACCGCGGTGCAAAGAGACCTGGAGGGGTATCCTCAGGTTCAACGCCAGCTAAACGAAAGCATCGTCAAGCTGAACGAAGATCACAGCAAAAGTGCTGAAGTTCCTCAGACGCTGCCTGACTGGATTAAGGTCATCAAAGCGATTGCGAGTATTCGACCCACCAGTGATCCTATTGTCGGCAACATGCTGGAAGACATTCATCAGACTTTATCCGAACAGCACGTAAAAGCGCTCGAGCAGCAGCGCCTGGATGCTTCAAATCGTCATGCAATCCTCAATCGAATGCTGCCCCTATTGCGCGGCATGAAAAAGATCCTCGAAGGTTTAAATAAATCCTTGTCTGATTTGAATTTTCGGGCCAAACGGATCGATCGTTACATGGACAATTATGAACAGATCCGCGAACAGAGCGACGCAGCCATGAGAACGCTTTCTTCCTCTTCGCTGACTCAGTTTTTTATTTCCGGTGCTGTTCTTTTGATCGCTCTCGGTGGCGCCATAATTAATTTTAACCTAATCGCTCTGCCGATGTCCGAAATGGTGGGCGGTGCTAGCTATATCGGCCCTTACAAGACGTCAAATATAGCCGGTTTGGTAATTATCTGCCTCGAAATCTGTACCGGCATATTTTTGATGGAGTCTCTGCGTATCACCCGACTGTTTCCAATCATTGGCAGCATGGACGATCGCATGCGTATGATGCTGTTTTGGATCGCATTGAGTCTGCTAGCCATTTTAGCCGGTGTAGAGTCGGCGCTGGCCTTTATGCGCGACCGGATTGCAGGTGATATGGAGGCATTGCGCCAGAGTCTGGCAGGTGTAACACCCAGTTCCGTAGCCGGCAGTGTAATCCCAACTGTCGGACAGATGGTGATGGGCTTTATCTTGCCGTTTATTCTCACCTTTGTGGCTATACCTTTGGAATCCTTTGTGGCATCTTCCCGAACTATTTTGGGCATCATCGCTGCATGGATGCTTCGTTCTTTGGCTTTTGCACTGCGACTGATCGGCCAGCTTGGGTACTACACAGGGCGGTTGATGATAAACTTTTACGATCTGGTTATTTTTCCGGCGCTTTGGCTGGAAGGGGTGGTGACCCAAAGCCTGTTTCGGAGTCAAACCAAAGACAGCGCTGCTGATAAAGAGAAGACAATCGGCCCGGGGATCATGCCAGCTGTGGAACCACTGGCCGAGAACAAGGAGATGGCAAAATGAAATCTTTTCGATTTTGGCTCATCGGTATTTTAATCCTTTTGACCGGCTGCTCACAACAATCCAAGCATACAAAAGGGGTCTACATGCTGCTGGATACTTCGGGAACCTATGCTGTGGAGTTGAATAAAGCCCGTTTGATCATCAACTACCTTCTGGGGACGTTACAGCCCGGAGATACTATAGCTGTGGGATGCATCGATACCGGCAGTTTCAGTGAAAAAGACATTGTCGCCAAGGTCACATTTGATGCCCGACCATCGGTGGCCAATAACCAGAAGCGCGCTTTTAAAAACAAAGTCAGTTCGTTTGTAACAGGTGTTCGACAAAGCAGATATACCGATATCTCCGGTGGCTTGCTTCAGGCCATTGAGTATCTGAATGAATCCGGATCCGCCAATAAATACATTCTGGTATTTTCAGATCTTCAGGAAGAACTGGCCCAGGGGTATGTAAGGGATGTTCCGTTTGAATTGTCAGGATTCCATATCATTGCACTTAACGTGACCAAACTGCGTGCCGACAATCAGAATCCGAAGATCTATTTGGCCCGCGTCGAGCAGTGGCGGAAAAAGGCAGAAAAGGGTGGGGGAACGTGGCGGGTAATAAATGACCTGGAGCGGCTTGATAACATCTTAGCAAAAGGATAGGATGCCTTTCAACAGGCATGCTGGTGCAATATAGGGCGGGGGAATAACGAGTTTTGATCAACAGGCTGTTATGATCATTGCCGGACGTTTTCATCCCCGCCCTTTTTCTGATGTGCCTTATCCTGGGCCCTGCTGATTTTTTCTGTTTAATCATCGTATATATATGATTGTAAATTTTGAAAGCAATTTCCGGGCTGCTCCGCTATATTGACATTGCTTAAAATTAAGGGTTCGAAACTTTTGCAAAAAATATATAATTGCAACAGCAAACCGAGACCTTATTTTTCCCGACGTTTCAATCCCGTCAGTATTTGACTACAGATATAGGTCCATCACAACTATCATTCATAACCAAAAACTGGATGTTTTTTTAGGGTCAATCTATTGACTTATTATTAGGAATGGATTAATTTAGAATCTAATTGACTCTACCACTCACTACTTGTGTATATTTCTGATATTTATTTTGGAGCTTGTCCAAAGAACCTTTCTTTTTTGGGCCTTCCTTCAAAGTGACCTCCTGAGCATTTGCACAAGATACAAGGAAAGGAATAAAATTAGATGGAAGGTTATGTCAAATCGTACAGTGAAAAAAAAGGTTATGGTTTCATACACACTGAAGAATATGGGGTTGTTTTTGTTCATAAATCGGGCATAAAGGAATTTGGGCATTTCGGTTTACAAAAAGGTGACCCTGTATCTTTTGAATTAAAAGAAACCTCTAAAGGAAAACAAGCCATCAACTTACAGCCTCTCAAATCCTATTAATTTGGAAACGAACTATACTTTTCTATTTTATTACTTACCTATATCAATTAGGAGTTCATTATTTTGCGAATAAAGATAGATCGTTTTCTTACGTCAGAAGCGTTCATTTCTTTTTTTTATAGATTAATTTTATGTTATTCGTGGACATTTCGTTTAAAGATAGAAAATGATAAAGACTGGATGGATTATAGAAAAAATGGCGGTGTGGTTTTGCTTTGCACTTGGCATCAGCAATTTTTTTCAGCTATTCGTCCTTTTAAAAAATATAAGACCTTCAACCCAAGTATCATGATTAGTCAGAGTAAAGACGGTGAATTAGTGGCCAAGATGGCTTTGCGTAACGGCTGGAATCCGGTTCGGGGTTCTTCTTCAAAAGGAGGGATGGGGGCTTTAAAGAAAATGATTACTAATTTAAAGGAGAAAAAACTTGCGGCCCATATTATAGATGGACCTAAAGGGCCTTCAGGTATTGTTAAGGCTGGAGTAATCCGTTTAGCACATGCTGCAAATGCCGTAATCGTTCCTCTTTCTGTTTCTGCAGAAAAAGCGTGGTTTTTCAACAGCTGGGATAAATTTCTTTTGCCAAAACCCTTTAGTAAGGTGTTTCTTCGTTTTGGAGAAATGATCAAATTTGATAGAGTAAGAGACAGAGAGAGCTTTGAAAAGCAAAGAAAGCAACTGGAAGAAATGATGCTTCCTGTATTAATAGTTTAAGAATCTTTAAGAGAGATCGTGTAGGCTGATTTGTTTGATTGGCATCTCCCCCGAAAGCTCCGTCCTTTAGGAACGGGGTCGAGGGGAGCTATGTAACATAAACTAAGATCCTTATCCGGGCGAGAAGCACTGCCGTAAGGCAGAACCCCCGCCTTTTAGGGTGGGGAGGCTTCACTTTTTATTATTTTGGAAAAATCGAAAGCCGGAATGCTTACCATTTACAAACGTA
>DNGT01000412.1 GCA_003486165.1 Desulfobacteraceae bacterium | reverse complement strand
AGATGAAACCTCGGCACTCTCGAAGTCTTTACCGGACTGACTCTTAATACACCTTTCTTCCATGAGATCCGCTGAATCAAATTCTACCACCGGAACACGACCGAGCAAAATATTGACAATGTCTTCGGATTTAATAGATATTGAAAAAAAACGCTTCATGTTGAAATTTGTTGGTCGTTTTTTATAAAAATCACCATTGGCATGGGAATAAAAATAGAACCACTGGCCGTCGCTTGCGGCACTGACCATGGGATGCCCTGAAACGCTGCTGAGTGTAATTCGAATTTTATCGGGTGTGGATGCGACCCATGCAATTCGGGAAGTCATCTCTTTTTCCTTATTTTCCAAAAAAGTTATCTTACCCAAACCTTTAATGGTTGTGAGGGTGTGATTTTGGCTTTTCAGAATCGAAATAATTGCTTTGCTTTCTGACAGCGAATGAAATTCTTTTGATTCTTCGGGAATTCTATGGGATAGACTGGTGCAGGCGGAGATAAAAAATATGCAGATGAAAAGAATCCTTTGAAGTTGCATATTTTGAGTCGAACCATTCATTTACCGGTCAATTCCTGGATCTTTTTTTCAAGATGTTCCTTGTCTTTCTTTTTCTTAGACAGTGACCGTTTATAGAATTGAAGTGCTTTTTCTTTATGGCTTATTTTAAAGTATGCATCCCCCATGTGTTCTAATATAATAGGATCATCTGGCACCAGGCTGACGGCCTTTTCCAGATATTTTACCGCTTCGTTAAAAAGTCCTTTTTTAAAATAAACCCAGCCTAAGCTGTCGGTAATATAACCGTCATCCGGTTTTTCTTCCAACGCCGCCTTTATAAGGCGTTCGGCTTCATCCAGATTTTCCCCCATTTCAGCATATGTATAACCAAGATAATTCAATGCATTGGCATTCTTGGGTTCAATGCTTATAACGGTTTTCATCTGTGCTATGGAAGCCTTTTTCTTGCCCCATTTGTCATAAACGACACCCAGACGAAAATGGATTCCTGGGTTGTTGGCCTCCAATGAAAGACCCTGTTTAAGAACGTTTTCAGCTTTTTCAAATTCTTCTTCTTCTTCATAAAGTGAACCCAGATAGAGCAAAAATTCTGGGTTGGACGGCGTGCCCTTGATAACACTTTTCAAATAATCGATGGCTTTTTGAGTATTATTCTGTTTCTGATATAAATATGCAATATGAACCGTAGCTTCTGAATAAAATTTGGAATCCGGCGTAACTTTTTTAAAATGCGCAATGGCCTTTTCCCAATCTTCTTTCCCATCAAAAGTAACGGCGATAACGTAATGGAGATCCGAGTTTTTCGGCGCCCCCTTCAACATCCCCTGAAGTATAACGACGGCTTCATCATATTTCTTTTTATCTAAATAGAGTTGGACCACCGTCCTCACCACTTCTGTTTGAACGGTGCTTCTGTCGCCCAATTCCTTGAATATTTTTTCAGCATCCTTTTTCTTTCCCTTTTGATAATAAAAATACCCAAGTTCTATTGCGGCCATGATGTTTTCAGGATCCTTTTCTAAAAGATCCTTGTATAACCGAACAATTTCTTTTTCTTTTCCTAAAGTTTTATACAGATTTAAAAGTTCATAACGTGGCTCTTCAAGATCCGGATTTAATTCCAAGGTTTTTTTAAATTCCGTTTCAGCGCCTGCCAAATTGTCCTGAGCAACATAAATCTTTCCAATAAAGAAATGCCCGGCATACGATTCGGGAAAGTTATGAACAAGTTTTTGAAATGTCTTTAAAGCTGAATCCAGCTTGTCTTCCTGCATGTACAACCCGCCCAAAAGCAGATATATATCTTTTTGCTTTGCATCTATGCTAATAACTTTTTCATATNNGCTCTTGGATTATCCTTTTGTTGAAGATAAAGAATTGCCAATTCTAATTGTAAATATGAAGACTCCGGATCTTGTAGAATGGCTTTATCGAGATATTGAATGGCCTTATCCAAATCGCCTTTGTTCCGATATAACTGTGCCTCAGTAAAGTAGTAATACGGACTTTCGGGCTCTCCGACACCCTCCGCCGTATCTGTCTGTCTTTCATCCAATCGCAATGTTTTTTTCCAATCAGGTGCACAACCTGATAAAAATAAAATGACCATAATAAGAATGGCCAGGTTAAGTGAGCTGACTTTCATTTTTTAAAATATCCTGTTTTAACTTGAAACCTCGACACTGTCGTAAGAATCGAAATCAGGCATGTCCTGTTTAAAGAACGCTCTGAGTTTCTTGATTATATTTTTTTCAACCTGACGAACACGTTCCCTTGATATACCGTAACGATCACCGATATCTTGCAAAGTGGCCGGATTGTCCGCAAATATTCGCTGCTCGAATATTTCAAGCTCTCTTTCCGTCATCGTTTTTTTGAACTCGTCAATCTTATTGTGGAGAAGGGTTTCGATCTCCTTTTTTGCTACTTGATCTTCTGTAGATTCTACTTCTGAACTCAAAAATTCGATCCTTCCAGCATCAGAATCATCTTTCAACGGAGCATCCAGAGAAACGTCCCAACCATCAAGTCGCTGATCCATATCTACGATTTCTCTCTCAGACACACCCAATCTTTCGGAAAGAAGTTTCGGCTTGGGGTCAAACCCCTGGTCAATGAGTTTCTGCTTTTCCTTTTTGAGCTTAAAAAATAGTTTCCGCTGACCCTGGGTTGTCCCGATTTTTACAAGACGCCAGTTATCCATAATAAATTTAAGTATATAAGCTTTAATCCAAAATGAAGCGTAATATGAAAACTTCACATTTTTATAGGGATCAAATTTTTTAACCGCCTGCATCAGTCCGATATTTCCTTCCTGAATCAGATCTAAAAGATTCTGCATCCAGATTCTCTGAAATTCAAGCGCAATCTTCACCACAAGCCTCAGGTTGGCGGTTACTAAAACGTAAGCAGCCTCTGTGTCCCCCTCCTCCCGAACTCTTTTACCCAGCTCGATTTCCTGCTCTCTGGTGAGAAGCTTGTATTTGCTTATTTCGGCAAGATAGCGCTGAAGCGGATCAAATTTTACAAGAGCGGTATCTGAGGAAGAATTCTCCGGCTTTTCAATATCAACCGAATTTTCGTTCTCGATTGTCTCGGGTCTCTTTTTGTAACCTTTTTGTTTTTTTGAAATCTTATTCATAACTCACTTGAACCCCGACGTTGTATAAACAACAGGGCTGGACTTTAAAAAAATAACTGTAAATCCTGATCCAGAGAAAACTTGACCCATTTATCTGTCCACATCTTTTTTATGGACATAGATTCGAGCATATGGTAATTAAAACTGTTTTTTTTATGTGCGCCTGTAGCTCAGCTGGA
>DNGT01000006.1 GCA_003486165.1 Desulfobacteraceae bacterium | reverse complement strand
GCTCAGAACCTTTAGTGTTGATCCTCATTTTTTGCGCTCTGTTCAGGAAACGATCGTCGATCTCAGCGTAAGCGCTGCATCTGCTTATGCCCGGGCCCTGCTGGCTGAACCAACCTTGGAAGGGATCCAAAAGTTGTTAAAGTCGCAGTTTCATAACATGGTTACATGATTTTATTTTAACGCACCGATCAAACTTTGCCCCCAATTTCCGCACATACCACATTTGTTTTTGATGGGCTTTGCTGAAAATCCAACGGATGTATCGCTTTGATCGATTTCTAAAAATTCATCTCTAAGCGACCGATGTGACAGAAAAAGATACAGGCGCTTTTCAAAGTCTGCATGGCGATATTCTTCTATAATGTTTTTATAATCTCTCATCTTTTTTCTCCTTTGGGAAAGGTTTACCACTAATTAAGCCAAAGTCGAGAATGCTCTATTATTGTTTATGATTAATTAGAGGTTATGTTTTTTATCAACTGATCATCATGCTTTAATTGCCCGTTAAAAATATACGATGTGATGACGTCTACAACGGCGTTGTCTCTCAAGATTCGCTTGTGCCCCAAACCTTCGGTGGTGTGCAGAAAAATAGTATCTGTTTTTTCAGAGAGTATCTTGGAGTCCTTATAAGGGATGGTTCGGTCATCCTTGTCGTGAACAATCAGCATCTTTGTTGAGATTGTTTTTGCCAGCACATCAGGGTTGTCTTGATGCACATCGTATCCGTAGTATCTTTCCATCTCGGCAACCAGACTCTGATATACAATTTCAGGTACACCGTGATGATTGAAAGAATTGAACAAAATTTCTTTAAGTTTAAGCGCCGGAGCAATAAGGACGGCATCAACAGATAGGTTGTCTTTTGAAATACAATTAATCGCGGCGGACGCACCGATAGAATAAGCGATAATACCCTGAATATTGTAGCCTTGAGACGGATCAAAAAAAGATCTTACCGTATCAGAAAGTTCAAAGTAGTTGGTGACTTGTCCGTCTGATTCTCCATGAGCGGGCGCATCATACGTGATAATTGAGTATCCGGCGTCTATAAACGGCTTAAAAAAATAGGCGAAATTTACGCCGCGACCGTTCCACCCATGAACAAAGAGGATGCCGGGTCCGCGTCCCCATTTCCAGCATCGAATGTTCTTGTCCTGAACATGAATATGAAACGAGGTGCCATTTTCAAGAAATCGTCTTTCCAAAGGGGTGAGCGCATAGGAGATGGGTTTAAAAAACCGGTTGAGCACTATGTTTTTCGTTGCATTGGGTGCAAGATGCCAAAATGCTGTCAGCAAAACAAGAGTGCCTCTTTGCCTGGCCTTAATATAACGAACGTTCGTGCTAAGCGAATTCATTTTAACATTTTTATTTGCCATATTATCCCCTTATTATTTATAGGAATTTAATATTCGGGTGAGTGCGGCTTCCTGACGTTTTCTGATTTCAGCGTCGTCAAACAAATTATAATAAAGATGAAAGCCGAGCAGAAGAGAATAGAGGTCAAAGGCAAACTGGTCATCATCAATATCTTGCCTGAAATCGCCCACCTGAACAGCTGATTGGGCGATGCGTTTAAGGCAATCGATCCATTCTTTCTGCTGATGCAGCAGAACATCCCTGACCTTTCCGGGACGGTCACTGAAATCCGCACTGGCGGAAACAAAAATGCAGCCCCCCGTCAATTCAGAAGACCATTGAATCCAATTGTCAACCAGTGCCCTGATTCGTGGGATGCCGGCTTTGATTTTCAGTGCCGGGATGATGACACTTTCTGAAAATGACTGAGCTGCATGATTGAGTATTTCGATCTGAAGATTCTCCTTGGACTGGAAATGAGCAAACAACCCGCTTTTCGACAGATTCGTTGCCTTGGCAAGATTTCCGATGGTCACGCACTCAAGGCCCAGCTGGCTTGCCATGTCCAGACCGACTTCCAAAACCGTAAATTTGGTATCCTTTCCTTTTGCCATGTCGATAAAATAGTACGATCGTTCGTACTTGTCAAGTAAAAAATAAATTTTACATACAACCCAACTAAAATCTTTGATTTAATCGGATGATCAACGGTGTCGTTTTGGTCAAACTTTTAAAGGAAGTTTGAAGCGGGAATGACAAAGCAATTTTCTGGAAACGCTTCGACCTGTTTGGTTTTTATAATGTCAGGATCAATTCTATGATAATGGAGGAATTCCTTCGGATACCCTTCGGAGAATGTCCCAATATGCGCCGCGGTGTCCGGATTTGATCGCTTCGGTCAGGACCGGGTTGTCATTATAATTGTAATCCGGATTTGCTTCGGTCCGTCGGCCGAGAAGAAATCTTTGATCATCGCCCACAAGACCATGCAGCCAATCTTCCACATCTTGATCCAAACTGATATCACAGTAATAAATCGGGCGAAGAAAAGATTCATTGTTTTCCAGGGCTCCGAAAAGGCTGGGGTTTTTAGATAACGTTCCTTTTGACGTTTCTAAAATTTGTCGACCGAGGGGTGTCATTGGATAAAGTCTTACACCAAGACTAATCCCCACACGATCCGGTTTTATCTTTTTCATCAGATGAATCGTGGTTTCAATGGATTTTCTTGTTTCACCGGGAGATCCAAGGATTAAATCGAACATACAAATGATATTAAGTCTCCGGCAAATGTCTCGAATTCGCGTCAAATCGTCCGAGCTATAATTATGGCCGAGTCGACGCAGCATGTTATTATCACCATGGTCTGCACCGAAATCGATTCCAACACATCCGGCATTACGCATTACATGCGCCAGCTCTTCTGTAAAATACTCTGGAGAACAGTAGGCATACCATTTAATTTTTCCTCCCAATCCTGAATCGATGATGGCGTTGGACACTTCAACAGCATGGGAATAGGGCAAATTAAACTCGCAGTCACACGTATGAAATACGTTGCTTCCACGGTGATAAAGATCGGTTAATTCCGCCACCACATTTTGTGGCGGACGCAACCTTATCATTTTACCCTTGATAAATGGTTCCGGACAATAGGTGCACTGCATGGAACAGCCGCGTTTGGTTTCGAACCCGACCTGTCCGCCGTTTTTTAAATAATATTGATTGTCAATCAAAGATCTGGAGGCCAAATCTATTTTTTCAAGAGAAACCGGCAAGATGGCGTTGTATCTAAAATTTCCGTTTTCCATCCAAACCAATCCCGGTACCGTATCCAATTCAATGTTGTCTCTGAGTGCTGTTGCCAGTTTCACGAGACCCTGTTCTCCGTCTCCACATATGCCATAAGGCACATCGCAAAACTTCATAACTTCGGAGGGAAAAATAGAAAAACCAACGCCGCCAAGACAAATCGGCGCATTGGTTGAACGTTTAATTGTTTCAAGTACCGGTATTGCTCTAAGCAGAGAAAAATCCTGACTCGCGAAATAGGAATCATCTATGTTTCGAAGAGTAACACCGACGAGAACCGGCTTATCTGTCAAAACATCAGAGAGTTTTTTCCGCCAATCCGGTTCAATGGCACAATCCACCAAATCGACGTCTATTCCGGCATGACGGCATGCAGCGCCAAGATAGTCCAGAGATACCGGAGTCACCGGAGGTTTCATAGGATTCGGATTAACAAGAACGATTCGCATCTTTCCACTTACTGAGTAAAATGGTTTCTTTTTGAAAACTATATCATGTAACGAAAACGGAAAATCTTGTGGATAAATTCTTATCAGCCATCTATTGTTTATCTTGAAAGGAGGATAATCGAGAATAAAGTGTATACTCAAAGGGGTGTTGGGTGTCAATAAACATACCTGCTTTTTAGCGCAGGCCACGAGATTTATTTGAGTCGTCTGATCAAAGCGATCCGTGTTTCGCTTTGGTTTGAGATCAGAAATCCCTTGACCGTTGGGGGGGCAATTGTGTATGCATCTTTCTGATTTTACTCGGATATATTCTTTATAATTTGAAAATGATTCTCATTCAAGACCGAAACAAAGCACGTCTATTTCAATGATTTGACCGGCATGCTTCCCGCAAAGTCTCGTCTTTTAGGGCGGGGTCGAGGGGAGCATGAATTGTGGCAGTGAAGGAATGGAAGGGACTATGCCGATTACAAGGCTTTTAAATTCTCAATCTGACATTCTTTGTCAAACTGAATTGCCAATCCATAAGGCGTGGAACGTACCATGTTTCCCGTGAAACCCTTTAAACTCTTTATATCCTTAAATTCTTCAAGGCTGTAACTTGGAAGGGTGAAATCAAGAATAAACCGTGTTCCTTCCGGAAAAGACGTTAGTGTTGGAAGGAATGTTCCAGAAGCAGATATATCTCTGGTTTCAAGATCTAAAACCTCTTTTCTGTCCAATGTTATTGTTTCCAGTCTTACAGGGATTGGAATAGTAACCCTATTATATTGACGTTTCTCTTTCATTGATAACACCTTTTCTTTGCTAATAAATATCTCTTTTAAGGTATGGAACTGAGATGATTAAAGTGCTAACAGCAATGGGATTGATGAAAAGACAGACAGGCTGGAGCAAATTGGTAATGAGATTAAAAGAACGGAGAATGTGTTAAAAATAGAATTGGAATAAGATACTTTTTAACTGTCAGCATGATAATCCTTATTAAATGCAATATGGCAAGGGCGTTTGGATGTCAAATAAAAATTTAGACCCTGGGAGACCTATGATATTAGGGGCCGTGGACCAAGTGGAGGCCTTTCAAATTAATTGATTACCACCTTAGGAGGCAATTTATGCAATAGTTGTGGATGGACGGAAATTGGCCTTTCATAAAATATTTCATGAAATATTCAAACTATGTAAAATCTTCGAATTTACATTCCCGTAAGAGTTCTTCCGGTGTAATCATGTAAAGTGCGTCCAGCATCGCAATCATGAAACTTCCCGGCGCAAACGCATTTTTTGCTGCAACTTCTCCGGCCAGCCCGAAAAAGGCCAGTGCGGTAGCCGTTGCACTGACAGGATCTTCGTCCACCGATAGGAACGCGCCAATAGTCACCGTAGCCGTGCAACCGGTTCCGGTTACATATCCCATGAGGGGATGACCGTTTGAGACCCGTATCACCTGTTGACCGTCTGTAATTAAGTCTGTGGGACCTGTAACTGCAAGGACGGATTCGAGTTCGCCGGCAAGAATTTTTGCGGATTCCGCAGCAGCCTCAACCGTATGAATCGAATCCACCCCCTTGGTTTTTGAATCATCCTGTCGGAGAGACAAAATCTCCGATGCATTCCCCCGAATGACGCTGACACGGGTTTCCCGGATGATTCTTTTTGCGGCACTTGTTCTGAGTGATGTTGCTCCGGACCCGACAGGATCGAGTATGATCGGTGTTTTTGATTCCGATGCCTTTTTCCCGGCTTTTATCATCGATGCNNATTTCTTCCACCTCATTTGAAGCATGGGCCATCACCGGTGATGCACCCATCGCCAATAGGGCATTTGCTGTGTAGTTCATTACCACGTAATTGGTGATATTATGAATCAACGGCTTTTTCTTTCTTATTGCTGCCAGATTCCGAGCAGCTTTTTCTGATAAACTTTTCATGTCTTACCTCGCAGTTATTTCAAATATGGATGGACACTAGTTACCGTGAAGGCCCCGGTCTTCGAGACGTCGGCGACAGTCTTCCCGGTCAAAAACACGGCAGGATACCGGTTTGATATTATGGATGGCACAAAAAAAGCGCGGTTCACCAAAATACTGAAACAGAAATGGGCAGAGTTGTTGATTTTCAAGTGTTTCACCTGCAAGGAAGCCAAACCAGTGATCCGGATAAACAACACCTGTTGGCGGATCCGGCGGTACGCCCCCGATCTGACAGCATACTCCGCAAAGATTGCACCACTGGCCCGAAGGGAGGAGATGACGGGTACCGTCCACTGGTATGCAGGTAATGGTGTTCGGATCAAACAGGGTTTGAATGTCTTGTCGAATCCTTAGAAAAGCTTCGGTCCATTCCACGAGTTCTTGGCTCAGGATCGGTTCCAGGTCCCATCGCCGCTTGTTGATAAAAAACCGCATGCCGACCACATCAGCAAATATCGTCTGTTCCAGCATGCCTAAGGGAAAGTAGGG
>DNGT01000424.1 GCA_003486165.1 Desulfobacteraceae bacterium | reverse complement strand
GCGTGCTGATCGATGAGAATCAGTCCGTCACCGGACTCACAAAGGATGTACATGTCACGAAACTGTCCGATCACCCGTAAATCGCCAAACCGTTTTTTCTCCCAAAGGGGTGTCTGGACGGTGGTCTGGGCCAGGCTCGAATCCTTGTTCAGTGAAAATTCCGGTCGAAACGAAGCGAAGGTTCCCATTTCACGGTAAGGCGGGTCCTTTCTCTTTCTTTCTAGTATTTCGAAATCAGCCGTTGGTTCAAAAATGCCGGACTGTTCCATGGACGGCCGGTTTGTCCCAATCTCTTTAGCAGCCCATCCGGATCGATCCGCATGATGCAATGCCTTGGCCACAGCTTTTCTCAGCGCTTCATGAACATTTTTCTGATGTGCAAACCGGACTTCATGTTTTGCGGGATGAACATTCACATCGACCTGATCATAGGGAACATGGATAAAAAGCACCGCCAACGGGAACTGCCCCTTCATTAGCCTGCCGGAATATCCTTCGAACAGGGCATGCTGGACGATCCGGTCACGGACGACCCTGCCGTTGACGTAGATGTAAATTCCCCTGGATGTCCTGCGTGTGTTCCGGTGAGAAGATATCCAGCCGGTAATTGAAAGATCGTTTTCTGAAAGTTCTATTTTGTATAGATCATTTTTGATGTCGATACCAAGGACATCCACGATCCTGTCAACGGGATCGCCTGTCGTCGGCCAATTTTTAACCAGCTTTCCGTTGTGCGTCAATCTGAACTGAACATCAGGCCATCCCAAAGCGATTTTTGTAATGGCATCGACAATGTGCCCCATCTCCGTGGTAATGGTCTTTAAAAATTTTCGACGGGCCGGCATGTTAAAAAAAAGGCGCCCCGCAGTCACCATGGTCCCNNCGACGAAGAGGTTTCGTCCCTGGTAATCAGACAAAATTCTGACACCGCGGCAATGCTCGGCAGGGCCTCACCCCTGAAACCAAGGGTGTTAATGGCAAACAAATCCCCATCTGTGTATATTTTACTCGTCGCATAACGCTCCAGTGACAGCATGGCATCATCCCAGTTCATGCCAACACCGTTATCTGAAACCCGAATCAGAGATCGTCCGCCTTTTTTCACCTCAATCATGATTCGGCTGCTGTTTGCATCCAGCGCATTTTCGACGAGTTCTTTGACAATGGAAGCCGGGCGTTCCACAACCTCGCCGGCGGCGATTTTGTTGGAAAGAATCTCAGGAAGGATTTTGATTTTGGACATAATTAGTGTTTGGTGCCTAACAGATGGCATATCAGAATTTTGATGGTAAATAGTGACGAGCCATATTGGACAACATTCCACTTGTCACTGTTTACTATTTTCTATTTACTGTTTACTATTCACTCGTCACTATTTACTGTTCTTTCTCAAGCAGATAGCGGAGTAAAAAATCTGCATCTTTGGGCGACAAGTCGAATTTCGTGCACGCTTCCTCAATGAGAATTTTCGATTCTTTTCCGGGATTGAACTGCCGTTCATCGGAAACCCACTTGACGGCTCTTCTTAGATCTTCCCCTTTCGGTTGAATACTCATTTTTTATCTCCCTTTTTGCGTTTCCTATAGGTCTTATTCCAAAAACCTTTTTTATGAAATGTTAATCTCTGATGATAAATGGTTTAATATTTTATTAAAGCTTTCTTGACTCCAGCATTTCTATGTTAGGTTTTTTCGTATGAAAATCCGTTGCTTGCTCGAAATTGTAGGCCACCTTGAAAAGCTTTCCTTCATCAAAATGTCTGGCCATGATCTGTAGCCCAATGGGAAGACCTTGGGATGAAAATCCGCAAGGCACTGAAATACCGGGAATTCCGGCAAGGTTTGCTGAAATTGTAAATATGTCGGACAAATACATGGTCAGCGGATCATCAACCATTTCCCCTATTCTAAATGCCGGGGTGGGAGCCACCGGGGAAAGGATCACGTCGCAAGCGTTAAACGCTTCTTTAAAATCTTCTATGATCAGCGTTCTCACCTGGGAAGCCTTTTTGTAATAGGCATCGTAATATCCCGCAGAAAGCGAATAGGTCCCTAAAAGAATCCGTCGCTGCACTTCGGGACCAAATCCCTTGGATCGCGTGCTTCTGTACATATCCATGAGATATGTTTTATCTTTATCCCTGTAACCATATTTAACACCGTCATACCGGGCCAGGTTCGAACTGGCTTCAGAAGGTGCAATGACATAGTAAACCGCCACCACATATTCCGTGTGGGGTAAAGAGATGTCAATGCANNCCCACGGTCATCCCTTTCAAACCATTTTCAAGAAAAAACGTATAGTCAGGAACATCCTCCGGCACCGATGTGGAATCTGAAGAATCATAACCTGAAATAGTATTCATCAAAAAAGCGCTATCGGTGACATTCTTCGTCAAAGGTCCAATCTGGTCCAAAGAGGAAGCAAAAGCCACCAGACCAAAGCGAGAAACCCTCCCATACGTCGGCTTCAACCCGACCACACCGCAGTGAGAAGCGGGCTGGCGAATGGACCCTCCGGTATCAGAACCCAGGGCGCCAAGACACATATCCGCTGCTACCGCCGCTGCGGATCCACCGCTCGATCCGCCGGGGATGCGTGTCAGATCCCATGGATTGCGTGTGAGCTTGAAGCCCGAGTTTTCGGTGGACGACCCCATGGCAAATTCATCCATGTTCAACTTTCCAACAATTACCGTATTTTCTCTTCTCAATTTTTTTACCACCGTTGCATCGTATGGCGGTATGAAATTTTCAAGAATCTTTGAACCACATGTTGTCAAAAGGCCTTTTGTGCATATGAGGTCCTTTAGTGCAATGGGAATTCCCGTAAGTGGCCTAATGTTGCCGTCTGAAATTGCTTTATCGGCGATTTGAGCCTGGGTTATGGCCATTTCACCGTCCACGGTGATATATGCACCCAC
>DNGT01000483.1 GCA_003486165.1 Desulfobacteraceae bacterium | reverse complement strand
TTTATTGTTTGAAACATTTTTATCTGCAATCAATTTTTCCATTTCTTTGAGTTTATAAGGAAATGTATTTGCCAGTGCCAGCCATGGAAGCCGATAAAGCAGACCGGCAACAAATATTTCTTCGGGATTATCAGTATTGTTTTTCACTGCCAGAGAACTGGCAAAGGCTCCGGAAAAATATGAACTGGCATAAAGGTGACCCAGTTTTTGAGTCTTGGCTGTTTTCGGTCTTTTTAAAAAACTTAACAAAACAAAGAGCATCTGCATTTGGATGGATGTGTTAATATCTGTTTGATATTGCTTTAAATTATAAAGATTTCGTGGGAAATTAATGATGATTTTTTGTGGTAACGTGCAAGCTGAACAATTTTATTGCAGTTTGAGGAATATAACCCTAATATTGACTCAAATCTAATTAAACGTTTCAAATTGTGCCAGTGTATTATAAATCTTATATCTTCGGCAAACTCTACAACCGCTTAACTTGGGTTAAAAAAAGGCCAAAAGGAACCATAACGCATGGATTTAAGTAAAAATCGAATCCCCGATCCTGTTAAAAGCATACACATGATTGCCATATGCGGCACCGGAATGGGAGCGTTGGCCAGTATGCTCAAAGATATGGGTTTTGAAGTAACGGGTTCGGACCAGAAAGTATATCCACCCATGAGCGAATTTCTTTCAAGCAAGAACATCAAAATTTCAGAAGGATNNCTGGTCGTTACCGGTACCCACGGCAAGACCACCACTTCTTCAATTTTAGCATGGATTCTGTATGAAGCCGGGATGGATCCGACCTTCATGATCGGTGGGATTTTAAAAAACTTTGAAAGCAATTATCGCTTAGGAAGCGGTGAGCACATAGTCCTCGAGGGCGATGAATACGATACGGCATTTTTTGATAAAGGAGCAAAATTTCTCCATTATGACCCATCAATAGCCATATTGACAGGTGTCGAATTTGATCATGCGGATATTTTCAGAGATATTCAACATGTAATACAAGCCTTTAATACTTTTATCAGCGGTATCTCACCTCAAAATACGCTCGTTGCATTTGACGATGATAAAAATGTTTCTGATCTCATCCACGGAAAATCCTGTCAAGTGGTTAACTACGGTCGAAATGCCGACTCGCTTTGGCGACTGGGTTCCGTCAGCATTCAACAGCCGTGGACTTTTTTTGACGTTTTAAAGCATGGTATGGTTTTTGGAANNGGCGTTTGAATCGTTTGAGGGTGTCAAGCGGCGCCAGGAAGTACGCGGCGAAAAATCCGGTGTAACGGTCATGGACGATTTTGCTCACCATCCTACGGCGGTGCGTGAGACTCTTCGGGCGGTCAAACCGTTTTATCCAAATGGACGTCTCATAGCCGTGTTCGAGCCTCGAACCAATTCCAGCATGCGCAATATATTTCAAAATATCTATCCCCTCTCATTCGATGGTGCAGACATTGTCTGCATTCGNNATGTCCAACGGAGGCTTTGACAACATTCACGAAAGACTATTGAAATCTTTTCCTGAATGATTACAAGTTGATAAGGTGATGAAAACTGGGCAACCCGGTCCTTAATAACCCGGCCTGTAATACCCTTTAAGATCATCCAGTTCCAATAATTCTTTTTCGCTTAAAGATTTTGCATCAAGTAATTGCAAGGCCTTCAAAAAGTCCTCTCCAAGCATTATAATATTTTCCATTTTTTCCATAAGCTACTCGCTTTCTCCTTGAATTAATCCACGGGCAGGGACCAGGGACGTCCTTTTCAGCCGTAAGCGCCTATCCCGTGGGATAGTTCACCATAGTCTAGGATATTTACCCAATAAAATGAGATATATTCCCTATTGACATATTACATTGTAGTATTATGGTATATATAATATTCTATAATTGTATTAAATTGGCATTTATAGATGTAAGGTTGCTTGTATTTTTTCAATAACAAGGGGGAATGAAATGAGAAAATATGAAATTTACCCAACCTATAGTGATTTTTATGAATACCATGGTAACACTGAAATCCTACGAATCCGAAAACAATACGGAACGATAATTAGGAAAGATTGGATTGTTTTTAATTCTACAGATGAAGCCATGGATCACTTCAATAATAAATGTGGTGAAGACATTGGTTACTATCATTAGTTAAAAGGGAAAATGATATATTATTGTATATAATTTCGGGTATTACATTTCTTTGAATAGCCGTGGTGTTTTACCTGTATTTAATGTCTGAATTGCCAGACCTATTTGGAGACTAAAAAAATGAGCACAAACTCCTTGAGAGAAATTAGAGAGTCTTTTTTGATGAGCAAGGCTGAACTTGCTAAAATGGCAAATTTATCAGTAGAAACACTAACACGAATAGAGCATGGCAAACCATGCAGAGTAGAAACTAAACGAAAAATCCTTATAGCGTTAGGTTTAAAATTATCAGATAGAGACAGAGTTTTTCATTAAGTTACAAGGTGATACCAAATTGTCAAAGCGCATAGCCCTGCCAGTTATTCTGGTTGGGTTTTTTATTTCAAAACAAAAGCGCTCAGAGGATTCTCACGGTCCATAGTAATAAACCGCCCACAACGTCACCGTTGCAGGTTCCTTCAAGCGCTATGTTTGATTGAGTTTTCATTTTAATGTGGTTTTGGGTTTAAGTTTTTGAAATGCATTTGTATGCGTATGCATTTATACAAGGACAACGTCAATCTATTTGTACATTTTTATAAATGTATCTTTATAAGTGTTTGTCATTGCAATATAAGTAAATTGTGATATAAAGGTTCATTATGAAACGAAAGCCTTTCACAACCACTATTAAAGAAGACGCCCACAAAGAAATTAAAAAACTTGCTATTGACTTGGACCGATCTGTTAATCATTTACTCGAAGAGGCTATCGGGTGGCTTCTCAAAAATTACGAAAAGAAGCCCAAGAAATAGAGATGTCAAAACAATATCCAGAATGCCCTTTGTATAATCACGATAACTGTAAAGAGATTGATAACCGAAAAATCTGTGCAATTGCACGTGAAGATAAAAAATGTCTTAAGAAGTTGCATAAAAATAGCAAAGAAAAATAAAAAACAACCTGTAACCGAGAGGTTGCCATGGACTGATTGTCAAGACCCCATTTCTCATAGAGGTGGGGTTTTGTTTTTACATTGAACCAAGGAGGATGATTAATTGGAAAAATTTTATGTTGATGAAAACAATCAAGCTATAATTACCTGTCAAAAATGCGGTTTAAGTAAAAATTTAGATGTAACGAAATTTAAGGAAACTCATAAAAAGCTGAAGGCCAAATGTAAATGTGGAGAGAATTTTCGGCTTAACTTGGATTTTCGAAGGCATTACCGTAAAAAAGTCCAGCTTGCTGGTGAATGCTTTATCCAAGAGAAAGGGGAAAGGGATGATATTCTAATTTTAGACGTTTCCATGAGTGGAGTCAATTTTACAACTTTTAAGCCACATAATTTTTCCATAGATGATACAGTTGAATTGAAATTTACTTTCGATAACCCGATGAGAACTAAAGTCCGAGAACCAGTCATAATAAAAAGGATTGCTGGTCGAAATGTTGGCGCACAATACATCAACCAAAGTAGAATGCAAAGGATTTGGTTTTTGGTCTAAAACTTAATTTGCCCTATACAGAAAAGTTTTGACAATTATCAAAAATAGGATTTACTTAACCTGGCATCAGATAAATATGATATCTTTGCTTCTTATGATTTCGGTTATAAACTTTAACTTTTCGTAAATTTTAGAATTAGAATCGTTATTCTGATAGGTTTTAAAAAATTACAGCACCTGATTTGGCTATGAAATTAAAAAGGTCTTTATTTTTATTAGTTGCTGGAGGATACATATTAAGCTTAGTATTCTACCTCATTTGGTATTATACAATGCCGTATGTCTCGCCTTACGGTAAAAATATCACCGTTAGTCCCAATATTAAAATTATTGTAGTTTTTATAACTGCCTTATATCTATTCTTATATTTTTTAATCTCGTCCATTAGATCATTTCAAAAACCTTGGGAATCCTTTTTTCTTGTATCGATAATAACATTATTGATCTTTGTTTTAATCCCATCTGTCTATTATGTGGGATATGAATTTATAAAAGCTAATAACAAAATTAAAATAGAAAAAATACGCATGAGAAGATTAAAAGTTCAGATTGATGACGCTAACAAATCAATTACAGAACTTATAGCGAAGTTGGAATATGAGCGTAAAGAAAATGATAAATTGAGAGCACAGTTAAATGAAATAATCAAAAAAACAGAATCAAAGGAAGGAGGACAAAATACAAAAGGAGATAATATTATACAAAGGAAATCAAATGAGGATTTTTCAAAAAGAAAAATAAATTTAGAGACAGGTAACACCTATTTAGATAAAAAAAATCAGGAGATCATTTTTAAGATCCAGATTATTTCTTCAAGCACTCGTCTTGCGACAAATTCCCCACAGTTTAAGGATCTAAAAAATGTATGGGAATATAAAGACAACGGTTTATACAAATATACTGTAGGAAACCAAACAGATTTAAAATTAGCCTCTACACTACAGTCTGAATTTCGCAGGAAGGGTTTCAATGGAGCTTTTGTGGTTGCTTTCAAAAATGGAAAAAGAATACCAGTGAGAGAAGCGCTAAAACTTTTGAATTAATTGTTACACCAATGGGTAACATGTGACGGGTTTGCTAAAGGGTATTTTATGATATCAATTCTTACTAGATTGTATGTAGCCTAAATATTGGTAAGTAACTATGATGCAAACTGTTTATAAGTGGTTAAATATCAAAACAAGATATCAAAACACCGGCCATATTCCACATAATGGCAAGATATTTGTAATTTTCCTTCCTTCCATCATTCCGTTATTTTTTCAAACACCTGATTAATGGGCTTTTGCCTATTAACTTTTTAATTTTGTTGGGATAATTGCCAAAGAAATAATGGTTATTATGAGTTAACTGAAGACGAAAAAAAAGGGGGGGGGACAGATGACA
>DNGT01000174.1 GCA_003486165.1 Desulfobacteraceae bacterium | reverse complement strand
TGAAATGCCGTGACCAAAAAGGGTATGGACCCCAACATTCCGATCATGGCGTCACTCATTCCAAGATAAAGGGCAAAGCCGGTCAAGAATACGCCACCGGTAAGCGTTGCGAATATGTTGGCAAACACTCCATCATAGATTGAATTTTTGATATCGGTTTTTGAATGAAATTCCATGTGATTCCAAAGGTTTTCGACAAATAATTCAGGAGTCGGGGTGTTTTTATTTGTTAAATCGCTCTATGGATAATGTTTTTTTTTAACCGTGTGATCACGCCTGAGGCGGACATGCCTCGTGGTTAAAGTATCGTAAAGAAAGAACAGGTTCCAATAGAAAAACAATAGGCTCATCTTGAAACACGCACTTTCTTGCTGTTGACATGTTAGGGTATATGTCTGTTCTTTATAACGATCCCTAAACCACTCAAACAGTACACGGTTTTTTAAAAAAATTATCCATTCCGCTGTATATAAAGGTTTACAATAAAAACTTCCCGACCCCTCAAATAATTTTATAAATTTAAGTTGTCTCGGATAAGATTTCAAGTACCATCTGCCGGTATCTTGAAATATAGGCAAACGGCATTAATTGTCCTTAGGTTTATTATTATTTACGGGCAGACAATCACTTGATATATTAGAATGTAAACATCAATCGGAACTTTCAACTCACATGCTTCTATATTTCAAATTTATTGTTGGATTTGCCGTCATTATTAAAGGCGCGGATTTTCTGGTGGACGGCTCATCATCCATCGCCCGACGGTTCAGAGTTTCCGAACTGGTTATCGGGCTGACTGTCGTTGCATTCGGAACTTCCACCCCTGAGCTTTTTGTGAATATCGTTGCGAGCCTGAAGGGTAATTCCGAAATCGCCATCGGAAATATTTTGGGAAGCAATATCGCCAACATTTTGCTGATTCTTGGAATTTCTTCCATCATTTGTCCCTTATCCGTCACAAAAGGTACGGTGTGGAAAGAAATTCCTTTCAGTCTTTTGGCTGCCATCGTATTGGGCATGATGGCAAACGATCAATTTATCGATAAAAATGGCATTTCGCTTTTAACGCGAATCGACGGGCTTGTTCTTCTCTCCTTTTTTATCATATTTCTCTATTATTCTTTTTCCATTGCAAAAGAGATTGAAGGAATCGAAACCCATGTACCCTTGAAAGAACATGGATTAGCAAAATCGGTTCTTCTGGTGATGTTGGGTCTGGGAGGGCTGTGCTTCGGCGGCGACTGGATTGTTGAAGGAGCGGTGGACCTGGCTTTAAAATTAGGAATCAGCCAGTCCGTGGTGGGCTTGACCATTGTAGCGGTTGGCACTTCCCTCCCGGAACTGGCCACTTCCGCGGTCGCCGCTCATAGAGGAAAACCGGATATTGCCGTGGGCAACGTCGTCGGATCAAACATTTTCAATATTTTTTTTGTGTTGGGCGTCAGTGCGGTCATAAAACCTATTCCATTTAACAGCAGAAGCAACATTGACATCGGTGTGGTGATTCTGGCGAGCCTATTACTGTTCACATTTATGTTCACTGGCCAAAAGCGATCCATCGACCGATGGGAAGGCGTTGTATCCCTGATGTTGTATGGCGCATATTTGGTTTTTCAAATCATTTAAAAAGAGAGTCTGTCCATCCCGTAAATGTGTCGGTCGAAGAAGCGATTCGTTCGGTGGTTCGCTGCGGCACCGGGTCGGGCAAGCCCTTTAAAAGCCAATTCGGAAACGGCGTATCAACCCTAAAGGGGATGGCGTTGAACATGTGATGATTTTTTACCCGTATCGTCTGTGATTTGAACCCGGCCGACGGACGGAAAATTGGCCGGGCCTTTTAGGCTTTGCTGGTTGTTTTTTTCTCGGCAGGCTTTTTTTGTTTCCAGCCGGACAGCCATCCGGAAAGAAGACCGAGGAAGAAGGTGACCAGCAAGACAATGGCCCGGGATGCCTCGGTACCCCAGAATAAAAATCGAACTTCCACCACTTGGGCGTTTTGCAGGATAAAAACGGCAAACACAATAGCAATAATAATCAGCGAAATACGTTTAGGTGTCATTTCCGGCTCCTTTCAACCGAGGCTTCCTGTAGTTCCGTTAAGGATCGACAGATCATTTTCAAAACATCATCGAATACACCAGGTTATAGATCATCCATCCATCCTTTTTTTGATTTTTTGCGTCGATACGGTTCATAAGTTTTCCGGAGAAAGTCTTTATAGTTTTCATAAAGCAATTTTTCGACATACACCAGCCGAATATGATGGGCGCTGACTTTTTGAAGCTCAATGTAAATATTTTCCTTTTGCCACAATATCCGGGGATAGTCGGATGAAAAATAATCACCCTCGAGATGTTTACTTACAAAATCATATTTTTTATCCAGCTCATCCCAAATAACATAGAAAAGTTTTGGATCCAAAACAACGATCAAGGCGTCCAATACAGAGTTGCCATCAAAAAATATCATCATGTTATTAACACCTTCAGTATTTTTGGGGTTTACGGACAAAAAGGTGTTTTTGCCCCGACCAAGCTCTTCTTTATCGATCGGTTTCAGCTGTTTTTTTGCATATTCCTGAAAGTTCCATTCCCGCTGTTGAAGCGTTTCAAGGACTTGTGTGTAAGTTGTTTTTCCGATGGTCAAACCGAAAGGTTTTGGCGTTTCCCCAGCATAAGCCGTTACCCCAAAAATTATACTCATAATCATTACATGCGCCAGCAAAATAGCATTCTTTCTCATTTTCGATTCTCCTCGCTTATCGGGTTAGCCTTCATTCTGATGCAACAGGAGGCTTTCAAGGCCTTTGGCATAAAATTTTTCAATGTATTCCTTGACCATTCGCCGTGCCGAGAATTTTGCGGCATTACTCTTAATGGAATGTTTCATGACATTAACCCAGTCCAGAGGAACACCGTCATCCGATACGTTATAATATATTGGAATCACTTCTTCTTCAAGGATACGGTAGAGTTCGGCGGCATCCGCAGCATCCCGGTTACCGTCGACTTCGTTGTGACCAAATGCCCAGCCGTTTTTACCGTTAAAGCCCTCTATCCACCAGCCGTCCAATATGCTGAGTTGGGGCACCCCGTTCAAGGCCGCTTTCATGCCGCTGGTTCCGCTGGCTTCCATGGGAGGCAACGGATTGTTCAGCCACACATCCACACCGTGAACCATGTATTGCGCCAGTTGTTCCCCGTAATCTTCCACAAAGGCGATGCGCCCTCCGGTTCCCGGATCACGGGCGGCATTAAATACCCTTTGAATAATCTGCTTTCCGGGATCGTCGGCGGGATGTGCTTTGCCGGCAAAGATGATCTGGATGGGCCGCCAGCGGTCGTTGAGAAGTTTTTTCAGGCGCTCCATATCATTAAAGAGCAGCTCTGACCGTTTGTAAGTGGCGAAACGTCGGGCAAAGCCGAGGGTTAATACCGACGGATCGAGCAGTGTTCCACCGGCAATCACGATGGACGGGCTGATGCGATCGCCGGCCCAGCGCTGGCGTGATCGTTCCCGCACGGCATCGATGAGTTTGATTTTTAACCAGTAGTGGGTTCTCCACAGTTCTTCATCCGGNNAGACGTTTCATCCGGGGTTCAATCCAGGTGGGGACATGGACCCCGTTGGTGATATGATCCACAGGAACCTCTGACTCGGATGCGCCCGGCCAGAGACTTTGCCACATCTGTCTGGACACTTCTCCATGCCGTTTGCTGACACCGTTGCGATAGGCCGACATTTTGAGGGCAAAGGCCGTCAGGTTAAATCCCGAATGGGGTTGCTCAGGATGAACTCCCAGCTGAAGAAAGGCGTCACGATCTAAACCCAGAGCCGGCCAGTAGGAATGAAAATGTTTTTCCATCAGGTGAAACGGGATGACATCATGACCGGCCGGGACCGGCGTATGCGTGGTAAAAACCGTGGTGTTTCTTATCTGTTCAAT
>DNGT01000053.1 GCA_003486165.1 Desulfobacteraceae bacterium | reverse complement strand
TTTTTAACGGTTATGGGTTATAGGTTATGGGTTTTTAAAAATATTCTATTCCCTCTTACCTATTACCTAATTATACCGGTATATTCCCGTGCTTTTTCGGTGGGAGGGTTTCCCGTTTACTGCACATAACTTCCAACGCGTCAATCAGGCGCGACCGGGTTTCACTCGGCACAATGACGGCATCTACAAAACCCCGGCTGGCGGCACAATAAGGATTTGAAAAGAGTTCCTCATATTCCCGGATCAGCTCCTTGCGTTTGGCTTCAGGATCTTCCGCACCTTTGATTGCTTTGCGATGGATGACATTGCATGCCCCTGCAGCACCCATGACCGCTATTTCCGAACTGGGCCACGCAAACGCCATGTCCGCACCCAGGTCTTTTGAACACATGGCCAGATAAGATCCTCCGTAGTCCTTACGCGTAACCAGAAGAATTTTGGGAACAGTCGCTTCCGAATAGCACCACAACAGTTTGGCGCCATGCCGGATAATGCCCCCCCATTCCTGCTGACTTCCGGGAAGATATCCCGGCACATCCGCAATGGTCAGCATCGGGATGTTGAATGCATCACAAAAACGGATAAAGCGGGTGGCTTTGTCCGAGGCATTGATATCCAGGCATCCGGCAAGAACCTGGGGCTGGTTGGCGATAATTCCGATGCTTCTCCCGTTCATTCGGGCAAAACAGATGATGATGTTTTGAGCAAAGTATTCGTGAGGTTCAAAAATTTCCCCATTATCCACAATTAAACGGATAATTTCCTTCATATCGTAAGATTTGTTGGGATTGTCCGGAATAATGGTGTCAAGTGCCGGCTCTGTGCGTCGCGGATCATCACCGGTATTAACCATAGGCGGATCTTCCATGTTGTTTGAGGGCAGAAAAGAAAGAAGTCTTTTGATCTGGTCAATGGCATCCTCATCGCTTTCACATGCAAAATGCGCCACACCGCTCTTTTCGTTATGGGCCATGGCACCGCCGAGTTCCTCAAAGGTAATCTGTTCCCCGGTGACGGACTTGATGACATCCGGTCCGGTGATGAACATGTAACTGGTATTCTTGACCATAAAAATCCAGTCTGTCATGGCCGGTGAATAGACAGCCCCGCCTGCTGTGGGACCCATAATTGCCGAAATCTGAGGAATGACGCCCGAAGCCATGGAATTTCTATAAAAAATTTGACCGTATCCGGAAAGAGAGTCAACCCCTTCCTGAATCCTGGCCCCACCGGAATCGTTCATACCCACAAACGGAACCCCGGCTTTTAGCGCCATATCCATGATCTTGCAAATTTTCTTTGAATGCATTTCACCCAAACTGCCGGCCCTGGCTGTAAAATCCTGAGCAAAGGCGAATACATGCCTCCCTTCCACAAGCCCATGGCCGGTAATGACGCCGTCAGACGGAATATCGACCTTTTCCATGCCGAAGTTTACACACCGGTGACTGACGAACATGTCGATTTCTCGAAATGTACCTGGATCAAAAAAGATGTCCAATCGCTCACGGGCGGTCAATTTTCCCTTTTCTTTCTGACCGGCAACCGCTTTATCACCGCCCATCTTAAGGATCCTGGCTTCACGCGCTTTAAGATCCTTGATTTTATCTTCGATAATACCCATTACAAAATTCCTTTCATCCATCCACATTGACCTTTTGTGGTTTGGATTCTGATTCTAAATCCGATATCCGGTCAATAACAACCTTCACTTAAAAATAAATGAAATTGCGTCTTTTGTTTTTTAACAGCAACATGTTGTGTGTTATGAATATACAGGATGTATTTTAGATCGGCTTCAATCATAAGTATACACCTCGTAGTCTGTCTTTTCACCCAATAAATGGTCAATCTTTTCCTGAGTTCCCCTTCTTTCATCGCTCATCACCCATGCTCTCCAATCTTCCATGGACTGCCATGTGCTGACCACCAAACTTTCACCCGGACGATCGATTCGTTTAAATGTTTCTCCGGAAATATAGCCGGGTTGCTGCATGGCCAAATTCCTAAGTTTTTGAAGCAGCGGCTTTAAAGCTTCTTTTTTGTTCTGGGGTACGATTCGTTTAATGATTATTTTTACTGCCATTTCGCCATCCTCCTTTCTTTGTATGCAAGCCCTGTTCAATCAATCGCGGCCTTCATCACCTTTGACGGGTCTTGGCTTGAGCTTTCTCTAATAAGAATTTCAGAAAACGATTCGAAAATAGCCAAAACCCTCGACGTATTATTTATGCACCGGTAGGGTTTGTTTTAATCAGACGTTCTATTGTCCAGCAGATCAAGCAATCGATTTGCTGCTATGGTGGATGCAATGGTCCCGTTTTCAACCTCCTTTATTGTCTCGGGAAGGATTTTTTTAACTTCAGGGTTTTGATAAAAACGATCGTTCAGACCCTCTTTAACCAATGACCACATCCAGTCTACTGCTTGTTTTTTTCGATTTGCTATGAGTTCTCCGGTATGCGTTAACTTTCTGTGATGATCTAAAACGGTTTTCCATATCACATCGATATCGATCATTTCCAGAGCACTGCATGTCAGGACCGGGGGTGTCCAAGTGGGCGATGAAGGCGCCAAAAAGTGGAGTGCTGTTTCATATTGCTTTCTGGCAAATTCCGCCCGCTCAATATTGTCACCGTCAGCTTTGTTAACGGCAACGGCATCCGCTAGTTCGAGAATGCCTTTTTTTATACCCTGTAATTCATCTCCAGCACCGGCAATCATCAACACCAAAAAGAAATCGACCATAGACGCCACGGTGGTTTCGGACTGACCCACGCCCACGGTTTCAACGATGATAACATCAAAACCGGCGGCTTCACACAAAATCATGGTTTCCCGGGTTTTTCGGGCAACCCCGCCCAACGTGCCTCCGGAAGGAGAGGGTCGAATAAACGCCTTTTCTTCCACGGCCAGCTTTTCCATACGTGTCTTATCTGCCAGTACGCTGCCGCCGCTTCTTTTACTGCTGGGATCAACAGCAAGGACGGCCACACGATGCCCCTTTTTTACAAGCATTGTGCCGAGGCTTTCGATAAA
>DNGT01000052.1 GCA_003486165.1 Desulfobacteraceae bacterium | reverse complement strand
CCATGGAAAATAACAAAAAGATAGCAGCTGCATCCGCTGCAGTGTTGAACTACATCATGACGGAAGAAGAGGCGATTTGTATTCAATCTATGGCCAGACCTTCGGTTATGCCGGCTCCGGTTCCCTATACTTCAGCGCCGGTGAAACTATGGGGAATGAGCGGCCGGCAGGCTCAGATGCAGATGCGTAACTTGATACAGATGAGAACCTTCAGATAATTGATGATTGAGATCGTCAATCTTCAATCAGAAATATTAAATTTAAAAGGGAGAACTTTAAAATGAGTGATCACAACCAGGTGAAAATAACGAAAATGGATTACAGCAAAGACAGACCGGCGGCTGAAAATCCCGTTAAAATACAAGACCTGACCCTGCGGGACGGACACCAGTCTTTGTTCGCCACACGGGGACGAACCGAAGATATGATTCCGGTTGCCGAAAAAATGGACGAGGTCGGATTTTGGGCTCTCGAAACATGGGGCGGTGCGACGTTTGATACCATGCATCGTTTTCTGAATGAAGATCCATGGGAAAGGATTCGAACATTAAAGCGATATATCACAAAGACACCCTTTTCCATGCTTTTAAGAGCACAAAATCTCGTGGGATACAGGAATTATGCCGACGATCTTGCCGAGGCTTTTGTGAAGCGAGCCTCTGAAAACGGAATGGACATTTTTCGGACCTTTGATGCCTTGAACGACTACCGCAACTTTGAGACGGTTGTTCGAGTTATTAAAGAATGCGGGAAACATTTTCAGGGCTGTATCTGCTATACCATGACCGAACCGCGGATGGGGGGCGAAGTATACAACATTGATTACTATGTAAGCAAAGCCAAGGACCTCGAGGCCATGGGAGCCGACAGTATCTGTCTCAAGGATATGGCGGGTCTTATTGCTCCCTATGACGCCTATGCAGTTGTCAAGGCGTTAAAAGCAGCGGTAAAGGCTCCAATACACCTGCACAGCCACTTTACTTCCGGAATGTCACCCATGAGCCATTTGAAGGCGATTGAGGCCGGCGTTGATATTATCGACACCTGCATGTCGCCGTATGCCTATCGGACGTCACATGCTGCCGTAGAACCGCTGGTGATGACACTTATAGGGACCAACCGGGACACCGGATTCGATATTAAGCAACTGGCGGAGATCAACGAAATATTCGAAAAGAAAGTGATGCCCAAATATAGGCATCTGCTGGATGATTCCAAGGTGTCGATCATCGATATCAGTGTGCTGTTACACCAGACACCGGGAGGGATGCTTTCAAATCTCGTCAACCAGCTAAGAGAGATGGACGCATTGCACAAGATTGATGAGGTTTACAAGGAACTTCCGAGAGTCAGAAAAGAACTGGGTCAAATTCCGCTGGTGACGCCCACCAGTCAGATTGTTGGAATACAGACTGTCAACAACGTTCTTTTTGACGATGAAAATGAGCGATACAAGATGATCACCGGCCAGGTTAAAGATCTGTGCTACGGCTTATATGGCAAAACGGCAATTCCCATCGATTCGGATGTTCAAAAGAAAGCGCTGAAAGGTTACCCAAGGGGAGAAGAACCGATAACCTGCAGACCGGCCGAGGTCTTGGAGCCGGAGCTTGAACAGGCTAAAAGAGATACCGAAGGTCTTGCTCAGGACCTGGACGATGTGATCACATATGCCCTTTATCCGGTTACCGGAAAACGATTTCTGAATTGGAAATACGGCAAAGAAGATCCTCCGGAGGCAGTAAAGGCGAGAACTCTGGAAGAGATTAAAAAAGAGGAAGAGCTTGTGAAGCTGGCCAAGCTCGGCAAGCTGGTACAGAAATCGGAAAAGAAAGCGCCGCCCAAAACCGATGCGATTCGGACATTTAACGTGTTCGTAGATAACGAATATTTTGAAGTCGGCGTAGAAGAACCTGGTGGATCACCGATTATCAGCTATGTGCAACAGTTGCCGGCCGGAGTGCCGGTCTCAAGGCCTGCGCTGGCAGCACCCAAACCCGCAGCAGCACCTGCGCCGCCCAAACCTGCAGCGCCGGCAGCACCTGCACCCACCCCACCCAAGCCGAAAGCCGCTGCGCCGACGCCTGCCGGTGTTGAAGGCACGCCATTGAAAGCGCCGATGCCCGGTATGATCGTGAAATATCTTAAACAGGTTGGGGATGAAGTAAACAAAGGGGAGACGGTGGTCATTCTCGAGGCCATGAAGATGGAAAATGCCCTTCAAGCCCCTGCGGCCGGTGCCGTTAAGGGCATTAATTTCTCCAGCGGAGATTCCGTGGCCAAGGACGATGTGCTGTGTGTAATCGGATGAAATAATTAAAACCTAAACTGAGCGATTCAAATAGTGACAGGGCTCTAAAAAAGTAATAACAATAAATATACATGGCTAAAGTCGTTAATGGTTTTCACCTAATAGTGGATGTGTTTAAATAAAAAATTGTCACCATTTGAAACCCTTCGGGCTTGCCGAATCTGCTTCGTTATGAGACATTTGCAGTAACAGACTACGGCGACATGTATCATGCCTTGCATCTCCGGCAAACTCGACAATCGCTCAAATTAGGTTGAAGATTGAAAAATTTCAATCATCAATCATCAATCGACAATCA
>DNGT01000055.1 GCA_003486165.1 Desulfobacteraceae bacterium | reverse complement strand
GAACGTCAAGATAAGACATTTGCACCAGCCACTGTACCTTATGTTGAGTCAGTATTGAGAGATTTTAATTTGACTCCTAAAGAGCTGGATAAAGTCTTCAGTAAAGCAAGGATTGACGGTGGAGGGCTGGATATTGATAAATTAGTTGAAAAGTTAAAAGAAATCAAAGGCAGAAGACCATTAGAGAATAAGACTGACGTCAATCAGAAATTGTCTCGGCAGATTTCGGACAAAATGGAAAAGATCGGTATGAATATACCTGAAAAAGGAAAAGCCGATCAAATCTCCTTGAAAGATTTTATTGCGTCACTGGAGCAGATTACAGAAAAAGTTGGTAGAGATAAAAAGGTGTCACCCGATATAAAAAATACACTGGATAAAATTCTTGAACGGGTTGAACTCTCAGGACAAAAACCTGAATCCGAATCTTCTGTAAAGTTTTCTTCCAATTATCATTTTACAGAGTCATTGTTAAAAGATGAGATAAACAAAAAAGGCCATCATGCGTTTAATGAAAAGAAGTTATCTTCCTTAGAAAAAAACAAATCAGGTAAAAATGAATCCATATCATCGTTGCTCAAGCAAAAAGATGTCAAAGTTAAAAATTATGTTGGAGCCAATGCAGGCAATTCGAATAATTCTGGAAAGGCTGATTTGCTTTNNGTCCCAAGAAACACCGAGGCTTTCAACTTTACAAATACGCTTAAAACAGTTGAACATGGGGAAAAGCCTTTTAGAGGCTATATACCTGCTTCTATCGTTGATCAGGTAGGAAAACAGATATCCAGATCTATTATCAGAGGAGATCAGGTGGTGACATTACAACTGAAACCCCCTGATATAGGGACGCTCAGGATAAAAATGGATATTAAAGATCATACATTAAGACTCAGCATGACTGCCGAGCATCAATCAGTCAAGGAATTATTGATGAACAATATCAATGAACTAAAAGAGGCATTAGTTCAACACGGCGTAAACCTTGAGAAAGTAGATGTTCAGGTCAACTATAATTTCGGTCAATCACTGAATGCTTCAAAAGAAAGAACGAATAACGGACAGGGGCGAAGACAGGATTTCAGTGGAGAGGAGTTCCATTCAGATAATCACACAGAAGGGCCACATGAAAGGCCAATAAATTTTATGTCGGGAAGTAATTTGTTAGATTTAGTGGCATAATAAAAAAGAAGGGAGGGAAAGATCAATGTCAATAGAAGCAGTTAACACCGGTTATGCTGCATCATCTGCCAGCGGTGAAAATACATCATCCAGTCATAGTACCGGGGAGCTGGGCATGGATCAGTTTCTCAAGCTGTTTATTGCCCAGATTCAGCATCAAGATCCCCTGAGTCCTCTCGACAGTGCGGAATTTACCGCTCAATTGGCACAATTTACCAGCGTTGAACAGCTGTATGGAATGAATAGCAGGCTGGCAGATATTGAAGAAACACTTAATGGCAAGAGCGAACAGCGTGATGATTTGGGATTTATCGGTAAAACGGTGAAGGCGGACGACAATACAATGCGTGTTGATAATGGAACGGTTCAATCCGGTTCTTACACCATCGATGGAAGTGGGTATGTCACCGTTGATGTTTATGACAGTCAGGGGCTGATTGTCAGGACATTCGATCAGGGCTTGGAGGACAAAGGAGAACATAAGGTGAACTGGGACGGAAGGGATGACACAGGAAAGTTAGTCGGAGACGGCACCTATACGTTCAAGATCACCGCAAGAGATGAAAAAGGTTATTATATTCCTTCCAATACCTATATGTCCGGGGAAGTTACAGGCATTACATATCAAAATGGTCAGTCTTATTTAATGATTGGAGACAGAATAATCAGTAACAGTAATAATATTATCGAAGTCAGTCAAACAACAGAAAATAATTAAGGAGGGAAATAAAATGTCTTTATCGAGTTCACTTTTTTCAGGGATTAGCGGTCTGAGCACCCTTGGCAATGCAATGCAGATTATCGGAGACAACATTGCAAATGTCAATACCGTGGGTTTTAAGGGCAGCAGCTTTGCTTTTCAGGATCTGTTGAGCCAGTCGGTTTCCACCCTTTCCGGAACATCCCAGGTTGGCAGGGGAACCGCGTTGGGAGATATCCAGGCATCTTTTGCCCAGGGTTCCTTTGAATCTACGGGCAATACGACGGATCTGGCCATTGGCGGGGATGGTTTTTTTGTATTAAAGGAACAAGGAACGGAAAATTTGTATTACTCAAGGGCTGGAAATTTCAATTTTAATGAAAGCGGTTATCTGACAAACCCCGAAGGTTACGTTGTACAGGGATGGCAGCTAGATAACAACGGAGATGATGTCGGTTCCATCACCGATATTGTTATGAGTTCCTTTACCTCGCCGCCGCAACCGAGTGATAACGTGGAAGTTATCGTCAATCTGGATTCCGATGGAAAGAATGGTTCCGCATTAGATTCTCTGGCGAGCGCTTGGGATGGAACGAATCCGATACCTTTGGCTGATACTGCTTATGAATATCAGACAACCATCCGTGCATATGATTCTCTGGGAAGCACACACGATGTTACACTTTATTTTGATAAGGCGGACGCTCTTTCGGCCTATGAATTTATTGTTACCTGCAATCCGGCTGAAGACAATCGCGCCATTTTTGGCGCCACCGGCGAGGCAGAGGGAATGCTCGCCCGTGGACTGTTGGAATTCAACAGCGGTTCAGGAGTAATCGAGAACATTGATCTATGGAAATTTACAGGAACCGGCTCCGGGGGTGACGGAATTGATCTGTCCGCCGCTGCCAACTGGACCCAGCAGGACGAAGCCAGCGATCTATCAAACGGTTACTTTACTTTCTCTCCTGGCTTTCTTTCAGGGGGCACTACGCAGGACATCGAACTTAATTTAGGGTCGCGCTATGACGGCACCAACTGGGTCAACAGCTCCCTCTCCAGCACTCAGTATGCCAGTGGTTCAACCACCACGTTTCAGTCTGCAAACGGCTACGGGGCCGGAGATCTTGAAGGAGTTAACGTGGATGTGGACGGTGTTATTACCGGGAGCTATTCCAATGGCCAGTTGATTCCTTTGTACCGTGTGGGTCTGGCTAAATTTCAAAACACCCAAGGGCTGTTCAAAGAGGGGGGAAACCTCTACAGTGAAACCAGACAAAGCGGCAGTGCAATCACCAACAAACCCGGAACCAACGGGCTGGGGAGCATCGCGCCCAATGCATTGGAACAATCGAACGTAGATATTGCAAATGAGCTGGTAAAAATGATCACCACCCAAAGGGGATTCCAGGCAAATTCAAAAATTATTACAGTAACCGATCAAATGCTTTCGGAACTCATTAATATCAAAAGGTAATGTTTAACCCGCTGGCCTGTTGAGCCGGTTACGCGTTGTTAGCGATTAACCGGTTTTTCAGGTCAGCGGTTACTCCCCGCAGATCAGAATTTCCGCTTGGCTACAACACGCGAAACCCATAGGTCAAACTTAGAGCAAACGCATTTTAATTTCAATACACATGAGAACACTCCAAGACGTCGTTTATCTCTCTCTAACCGACTAAAACTTGTGCTTAAGCGCCCGTAAACCCGACACCTCAGTTATTTAGAACCATTGATCGCTAAATAATTCCATTAATTGTTTAAGCCATCATTTCATTCGGTTTGGACTAATGCGTACTAAAGACCTTCAAACAGTCATTCGATTTTCAAGAGAAACGCGTCATCGCTGCGCTGCATTGAAATCAAATACGCTTGCACTGTAGGTAAACTTCCCCCATTATTGTGGCGGACGTCAAGATTTTGACGTCTGCTTCAATCCTTGACGCAACTTGACCCAAGGAGCCTGTTTAGATGAAATTCAAATATTCATATCTAACTGTAATATCATCACAATCTTCCTTTTATAAAAAATGTTTCCTTCAAAAATCGATATGGCATAAAGGTTGCTGTATATTCTGGAAAAGAATCATTTTTCAAAACAATTATTCGAAAAAAATAGGAGATTTTATGGACATTGCAACCGTCCTGGGTATTGTCTCTGCATTTGGACTTGTACTTACCGCTATCTTTATGGGGGGCGGACTCAACATTTTTATCAATGTGCCCTCATTAATGATTGTTGTGGGCGGTACAGTCGGAGTAACGTTGATCGCTTATCCTTTAAAAGAAGTTTTTGGTGTCTTAAAAGTGGTACAAAAAGCACTTTTTAGTAAAAACATATCTATCGACGAACTCATCCAAAGATTTATAGGGTTTGCAACCAAAACTCGCAAAGAGGGCATCCTTGCTTTAGAAAGCGAAATAAAGGACGTTACAGATGATTTTTTAAAGAAAGGGGTACAACTCTCAATTGACGGATTGGAGCCCCAGGAGATCAGAGAAATTTTGAATACGGAAGTTGATTATGTCCGAAGCAGACACCAACTGGGTGCTGAAGTTTTTACCAGCATGGGGACCTTCGCGCCTGCAATGGGGATGATCGGTACATTAATCGGGTTGGTACAGATGCTCCAGAGTATGGATGATCCAAGTACCATTGGACCGGCTATGGCAGTAGCGTTGCTAACGACATTTTATGGTTCGCTTATGGCGAATCTCTGTTGTATGCCNNATAGCAGGAAAACTTAAAACCCGAAGCAAAGAAGAAATGTTGACAAAAGAGATGGCCATTCAAGGCATTATATCGCTTTCAAATGGTGACAATCCTAGAATCCTTGAACAGAAACTTCTGGCTTTTATCCCGCCCAATAAGAAAAAGGAATCAAAGTAAATGGGTAAAAGAAAGAAAAAAAACGATGATGATTCTGGAGCAAATATTGGAATGGTAATGACGGTTTCTCTTTTTCTCATACTTTTGACATTTTTTATTTTGCTCAATTCCATTGCAGTCATTGATGACAACAGAACGCGCTTGGCCATAGGATCACTTATCGGGGCCTTTGGGGGATTGCCCGGCGGGTTATCACCAGTGGAGTCGGGAAAGTCGGTTTTGCCTCCCACAGCGCCGATAATCGAAGAAGAACTAACCCTTGAGCAGATCATGTCATATGTCAAAAGAGATCTTAAGGAATTGGAAGGTGATATTAAACTGGAAACCATTGGCGGCCAAAAAAGGATTATCATAAATGAAGAAGGATTATTTATGGGGAACGGATTTAACATAAAACCCTCCGCACAGCCGCTTCTGGATAAGCTGGGGAAGGTTATAAGCAAGGGTTCTTTTCCGGTGGAGATCGCGGGATACACAGATAATGCCATACATCCTGAAAAAGGGTATAAATCAGACTGGGAGATATCCGCAACCATGGCATTAAAGGTCCTAAAGTATTTTGTTTCACAGTGCGGGGTTCTTCCTAACAGAATTACAGCCTATGGAAGCGGAAGCAATCATCCGGTCACTTCGAACGAGAGTATACAATCACGAGCACAAAACAGAAGGGTTGAAATTGATTTAAAATACAATGCACCTGCATACATAAAAAGAATATTTAAAAAGAATCCGGCTGGTTTTTTCACATATAAGAAATTTGATTTTAAAATTTTCTAAATAGCAGACATGGAGAAGGAAAGTGAATGAAGAGGAAAAAATCAATCCAAATTCATGGATGGTAACATTTGCAGATCTTGTTATGCTGCTTTTAACTTTTTTTGTGCTTCTGCTGACCATGTCTTCAATGGATACAAAGAAACTGCGGGATCTTATGACGCATTTTAGGGAATCCACAGGAGTACTTGAACTCGCAGGAGCCGGTGAGATATATAGTCTGGGGGGATTTATCAATAAATATAATGATACAGATAGCTTATTGGTTGTTGATCAGAAGCATTTCTTANNTGTCCAAATGATATTTTAATAATGGGACACTCAGATAATACTCCAATTAAAGATGAAATATATACATCAAACTGGGAACTCTCAGCATACAGAGGAATTTCTGTTCTTGATTATTTATTAATGAGAAAAGGACTCTCACCTTCCAGATTTAATGTTGGAGGTTCCGGATCTTCCATGCCCTTGTATCCGAATACCAATGAAAAGAACAGGTCCTTGAACAGGAGGGTAGAGATAATTTTTAAACACTTAAAGGAGATATAAATGGCAGAGGAAANNTCAAGCTTATAATTATAGCAGTGGTTGTATTGTTCGTCGGAACAGGCGGAATTTACGGATATAGTTTGTATCGTAAAGGAAAAAAAGAAAATGCTAAAACTATTAAAGCCGAAAATGTGAGTATCGTCTGCCCGTTAAACTCTTTTGTCGTTAATCTTCTGGATAAACAAGGCGCTGGAAAAAGATATTTGAAAGTCACAATGCAAGTCGAGGTTGGAAAAGAAGAAGAAAAGCTGCTTATCGAAAATCATAATGCGCAAATAAGAGATACGATCTTGCTTTTGCTTTCAAGTCAATCTTTAAGAGAGATTAATACAATGGAAGGCAAACTTGAATTAAAACAGGCACTTTTATCAAGGATGGGTCAGATTTTGGGAGATGGAGTCGTTCGAAGGGTATATTTTACAGAATTTGTTGTGCAATAGGTGAAACATGGGAAATATATTATCACAGGATGAAGTTGACTCTCTTCTTGACGGAATAACCGAAGGGAAGGTTGAAACAGAAACCGATGTTAGCAAAGGGACTCCATCCGTAGAAGTATATGACTTTAGCATGCCGGCCGGTCCGGTACATCTCAGGCTGCCTGCCCTGGGAATCATCAATGAAAGGCTTGTCGGACTTTTGAGGACAAACCTTCAGGTTGCCAGCAGGTCCGTTATCGATGTCAATTTAATTTCTACCGAAACTGTTAAGTTTAGTGATTTTTATCTCTCTCTTCCGATGCCGTCAAGCCTTAACATTTTTAGCAATGAACCGTTAAGGGGATTTTCTCTTCTTGTGCTGGAAGGTCCTCTGGTATTTTCATTTGTTGATAGTTTGTTTGGTGGAACCGGCGTAAGTCATGTAAAACTTGAAGGAAGATTGTTTACAAAAATTGAAACCAAAATAGTTGAGAAAATTGTTAAGATTATTTTAAACGACTTTCAAAAAGCCTGGTCAGATGTTTATGAAATAAATGCTGTATTTATTCGATCGGAAATGGATCCTCAGTTTGTCGGCATCGGGACGCCGGATGACTTGGTAATTGTCAACAAATTTGAAGTGCAGCTTGAAAACGGTAATGGTTTTATCACTATCTGTATTCCCTATTCAAGCATAAAGCCTATAAAAGAAAAACTTAAAAATAAGTTCCGTAGCGAAAAAATGAACATAGATAAAAGCTGGAAAAGATACATTCAGGAAAGAATTAAGGACACAACGGTAGAATTGAGTTGCACCATGGGGATGGCGAAAATAAATGGTGCAGAACTTTTGAGTATGAAAGTTGATGACGTAATAATGCTTGATCAAAAATTGGGCAATTCTGTAATTGTTAATGTGGAAAATATTCCAAAATTTAGAGGATATCCAGGGGCATGCAATAAGAAGAAGGCTGTAAAAATAATTGATAGACTTGAATAGGAGTAGGACATGGTTGATGAAAAAGATCAAATAAAAGAAGAAAATGACGGTGCAACACTACAGAATGGTAAATCATGTAATAATGGCAAATGTGATATGGACCTTATCCTTGATATTCCTCTGGATGTTACCGTTGAGTTGGGAAAAGTCAAGATGCCTGTGAACGAGCTGCTTCAACTTGGACAAGGTTCCATTATCGAGCTGTCAAAACAGGTTGGTGANNGGCAAGGGAGATTTAATTATCAAAATCGTCTCAACGCTATACCTATCCCCAAAGGAGAGAGTAGAAGTCATAGAAATATCGGGTGAAAGAATTGTTGTTGGCATTACACCGGGCAATATTAACTTTTTAACCAAACTTAGTCGTTACAAAGAAAAAAATGGTAATATAGAGAATGCTGGAGAAAATCACGAGATTATTTCATAATAAAAAGAGAAGACAATTAATTGT
>DNGT01000428.1 GCA_003486165.1 Desulfobacteraceae bacterium | reverse complement strand
AATTTGGTTTTCACTTGTTCGAGTTAAGGAGGATTTATGGGCAGGACCATCGCTGAAAAAATTTTTGATGCCCACCGGGTTGATCATCCAGAGAAAGACATTCATGTCATCCGGCTGGATGCGGTATTCTGTCATGAAATCACAACCCCGATCGCTGTCAATGATCTTGTCAGCCGAGGTAAGGACAGAGTGTTCGATCCCGATAAAATCAAAGTTGTCATTGATCATGTTTCACCGGCAAAAGATTCGAAAACCGCCATGCAGGGTAAAATCCTGAGGGAATGGGCCAGGCGACAAAAGATTCAGGATTTTTTCGATATCGGCAGAAACGGCATCTGCCATGCCCTTTTCCCGGAAAAGGGTTTTGTACGCCCCGGTTACACGGTGATCATGGGGGATTCTCATACCTGTACCCATGGTGCCTTCGGCGCATTTGCTGCCGGCGTTGGAACAACGGATCTCGAAGTGGGAATTCTCAAGGGCGTCTGTGCCTTCCGTTCCCCGTCAACCATAAAAATCGACATTAGCGGCCGGTTGCCCGGCGGTGTCTTTGCCAAAGACGTGATCCTTTTTATCATCCACCGGCTGGGGGTTAACGGTGCCACCAATAAAATTTTGGAATTCACCGGCCCGGTGGTGGATGCCATGAGTATGGAATCGAGAATGACGATCTGCAATATGGTGGTTGAAGCCGGTGCAACCTCGGGGATATGCAATCCCGATATGACCACCGTAGAATATCTCTGGGAGTTCATCCAAGACGACCATGTCGATAAAGAATCCGCTTTGGAAGCGTTTAAAAATTTTCATTCAGATCCTGACGCCCGATATGACCAAGTCATTGAACATGATGTCAGTCGATTAGAACCCATGGTGACATTTGGTTATAAACCCGATCAGGTCAAGCCTGTAAAAGAGATGGCATCTGCCAAGGTTGACCAGGTCTATATCGGATCCTGCACCAATGGAAGAATCGAAGACCTCAGGGTTGCCGCACAGGTGCTCAAAGGGAAAAAGATCAGTGATTCGGTAAGGGGCATTGTATCTCCNNGCAACACCAAAGGCTTTTCGTCAGGCAATGGAAGAAGGTATTCTGAAAACATTTATGGATTCCGGATTTTGTGTCACGAATCCGACCTGTGGGGCTTGCCTGGGCATGAGCAACGGCGTTCTGGCAGAAGGCGAGGTCTGTGCATCTACGACAAACAGAAATTTCAACGGCCGCATGGGCAAGGGCGGGATGGTTCACCTGGTAAGCCCTGCAACAGCCGCAGCCACAGCCATTGCAGGTTTCATTACAAATTCAGAATTATACAAGGGGTAACCATGAAAAATTTCAGTGGAAACGTACTCTTTCTTGACCGGTCTGACATTAATACGGACGAAATCATTCCTGCAAAATACCTCACGGAAATTTCCAAGCAGGCATTGAAACCCTATCTATTGGAAGATATCAATTTGTCGGGATTCAATTCACAACGTGATGTTAAAGGAAAACATGTCATTATTACACGGGCAAATTTTGGGTGTGGCTCTTCAAGAGAACACGCACCATGGGCACTTGAAGCCAACAACATCCATCTGGTTGTTGCTGAAAACTTTGCCAGGATTTTCAGACAGAATATGTTCAACTGCGGAATGATGGCGGTGGAACTCCCCGCTCAGACCATTGATGATATTTTTAAAGAATTTGCCGGCAAAGAAACGCATCTTGAAACGGATTTTAAAAACAATACGTTTATCATTACAGCCGATGGTCTTCATCAAGAAGTCTCTTTTTCAATTTCCGATTTTGACCGTGTCCTGGTCATGACCGGCGGTTGGGTGGAGTACGCGGATGCCAAGTATTGACGGCAACGAAACAAATCCGATTTATGCGTTGCGCTTCATTCCGTGTTCACTCCGGCGCACATAAGTACCCCTCGTTACACGAAATTCGCGACGTCTTGAACTCGAACTTTTTACTTNNGTCTCAATTTCGACCGTTAAAGAGTTCGTCAAGCTTTGATGGTTTTTTTGTGTTCAGCAATCGGAAGTCGGAAATCAGAGGTCGATTAAGCTTTGGCAAAGGTTATGCTGACCATCTAATTTAATTATTACCAACTCTGAAACCTGACCCCTGGCACCTGTCATTCTACAATTTTATTAATGATAGTGCCGATGTTTTCGATATAGCATTCAACCACGTTGCCCGGCTTCAAGACTACCGGGGGATCCCTGAATATTCCCACGCCGGCCGGTGTTCCGGTGGAAATGATGTCACCGGGAATAAGGGTGATATCTTCGCTGATATCTTCTATAATGGTAAAAACATCGAAAATCATATCCCGTGTATTTCCATCCTGCATGATTTGACCATCGACCTTGGCGGTGAGTCTTAAATTGTTCACATCCCCGATCTCATCCGGTGTAACAATAAACGGACCCACCGGTGCAAAGCCGTCAAAGGATTTTCCCCTGAACCACTGGGAATCTGAAAACTGGGCTTCTCGCCCGGACACATCATTCATTATGGTAAAACCTGCGATATAATCCCATGCTTCTGTTTTACGTATTCGTTTTCCTTGCTTTGCGATAATGATGGCCAGTTCCACCTCCCAGTCAATTTTTCCGCTGCTTTGGGGAAGAATGATAGAATCAAAAGGGCCATTCAAGGCATTGGGTGTTTTGCAGAATATCAGCGGCTTTTCCGGATTTTCAAATCCGCCTTCTTTGGCATGCTCGGCATAATTCTTCCCAAGACAAATGATTTTAGAAGGCGCATGGATCGGACAACCGATTCGATCTTTAAGGGGCTGGCCAGGATCGTTAATTTCAGCGATCTTTTCAAGCCAGTTTTCCCTAAAAAACCCTTCCCCGATATCTGGAATATCAGGAAATATCTTCTTTAAATCAAGGATGTTGCCATCTTTCCACAGGCCTGGTTTTTCTTTTCCTTTATCACCAAATCGAACAAGTTTCATTGGTTGTCTATCCTTTCTTTTTTACCGTCCTCATAGCGCTTCTTTCCATACCAGTCCACCTGTCGGCACAGTCCCCGGATAATATTGACCTCTTTCGCTCTGAGTTGCAGACGAGTAAAAAAACGGCGGAAATGATTCAACCAGTAATCCGGATTTTCAGAATTAATATAGCTGATTCTTACCAGAATATCTTTAAGTTGATCATACATCCCGTCAAGCTCATACCTGCTGGCCATTCGAGGCGTAAATCCTTCATTCACCTCACCACCGGCGATAAAGATCTCATAACACAGAATCATGACCGACTGGGCCAGGTTCAAAGAAGAAAATTCAGCTGTGGGGATATTGACGAGGGCGTGACAGAACCGGATGTCCTCATTGGAAAGTCCTTTGTCCTCTGGGCCAAAGAGTATGGCAATTCGATTCTTTACAGAAATTGGAATTAATTTTCGAGCAATTGTCAAGGGCGTACGCACAACCTGCCGCTGTCCCCCAAGCCGCGCCGTTGTTCCCACAACATAATTAAACGGGGAGAGTGCTTCTTTCAAATCCGGATAAAATTTGCTATTTTCGATAATATCCGAAGCAAAATGTGTGGCCAACTTGAGCGCTTTAGACAGGTCATAATTTTGAGGATCAACGATCACAAGCGACCGGATGCCCATATTGCGCATGGCGCGAGCAGCAGCCCCGATATTTTCAGAATACCGGGGCTGCAGAAGCACAATACTGATGTTATCTAGATTGACCCTATCGGACATCAGTGGATAAGTTCAAAACTATTGAAAAAATAACCGATTTCAAAAACAGCGGTTTCAGGGGCATCCGAACCGTGAACGACATTTTTCTCAATGTCTGTTGCAAAATCTCTCCGAATGGTACCTTCAGCCGCTTTCCTGTAGTCCGTGGCGCCCATTATGTCACGGTATTTGGCGATGGCGTTTTCACCTTCAAGGACCATGACGACAATCGGTCCGGATGACATGAAATATGTCAGGCTGTCGAAAAACGGTCGCGCTTCGTGTATAGCATAAAAACCTTCAGCCTGAGTTTTGTTCATCTTCAACATTTTCATGGCTACTATTTTGAGTTTGTTGCTCTCCAGTCGTTGAATCACTTCACCGATGATCCCCCGAGCAACACCATCGGGTTTGATAATAGACAATGTTCTTTCCATGATCTTTAGTTTCCTTTTTTTATATTCCTGTCACTATTTGAGACGCCAGTATTTTTGATTAAAATGATGGCCTCTGTTGCGATACCAAAACGCGGGTTCCAAGTCAACATTGACGCGTACATTTTATCTCTACAGACCTCTATAGGTTCAAAAGTGCATCAATTATTGCCTTGGCTTTCATCCGCTGTTCAGGCGGAACCATCAATATGTTAACCTTAAAATTGGGAACAAGATCAGCACCCCGATGGTTTAAAATATTCATCTTGTAATGGTCACGATTTTCTTTTGATGCCATCAACAACAGAACATCTGCAAAATTACCTGAAAAACCCATAAAATCGATATGTTCTACGAACTGCATAAATAGCGTACTCACTGTCATATCAAAGGGATCGACTTCGGCATACCCGGCTTTGCTGCAATCATGCTTTGAAATAAAACACCGGCAACCAAACGGCCGAACCTCATAAATCGGACACAGATTATCTATTAACACCGGGCAATTTTTATTTGAATGTCTCTGTGCCTCCTCCGGCGGATCGTCCCCTTTCATGCAAAGATCTGCGAGCCTATTGGTGGTGATTTGGGGTTTAAAACGATTTGTGGATATCTTTGCTTGAATATCTTCAAATAAATCCGCCTGACCATTTGAGATCATGTGATCTGCGATAAGAAATCCCTCGAGGGTTGTCATGGTCA
>DNGT01000430.1 GCA_003486165.1 Desulfobacteraceae bacterium | reverse complement strand
CATTTCTGGTTGGAATTTCCGCCCTGTTTACGCCCTACGTTGAAGATGCTTTATGCGTTGCAGCGTCCGTCAAGAAATTTCATCCTGAATGCCAAATCTTACTGGGCGGCCACCATCCCAGCTCCCTGCCCATCAGTGTTATGGAGAATAAAGCGGTTGATTTTGTTTTAAGGGGAGAAGGCGAGGTATCCATGCCTCGACTTGCCAGGGCACTCAAAACAGGAACCGATTATGCCTCGATACCCGGGATTGTTTTTCGCAACGACGACGGAACTCTTCAACTCAATGACCCGGCCGTAATGATTTTCACTGATCATCTTCCTTTGCCTGCAACCCATCTGATAAACCAACATTTTTACAAACGGGGCGCCAAAGGAAGTGCCGTGATCACTGCCAGCCGGGGATGCCCCATGAAATGCACATACTGTGCCGTGGGCGCATCGTCACAAGTGCCCTACCGGCGAAGAAGCGTAACTTCCGTGGTCAAAGAAATCGAAATGGCCGTATTCCGATTTAACGCCGGGTTTATAGAATTTGAAGATGAAAACCTTTCTCTGGACAAAAAATGGTTCCTTCACCTTTTAAACGAAATAAAACACCGTTTCCACGGGTTCGGACTGGAACTCAGGGCCATGAACGGACTTCTTCCAACCTCCCTGGATGAAGCATTGGTATGTGCCATGCAAGCAGCCGGTTTTAAGACCCTGAACTTATCATTGGGCTCGTTTTCCGAGGCACAGCTCAGGCGCTTCAACAGACCTGATGTTCGGGAAGCTTTTGACCACGTGCTTGTTCTTGCAGAAAAATACGGTCTCAACGCCGTGGGGTATGTGATTGTCGGGGCCCCATTCCAAAACGCAGAGGATTCCCTGTCGGACCTGATTTTTATCGCCCAAAGAAGAGTGCTTTCCGGCGTATCCGTTTTCTACCCGGCTCCCGGAAGTAAGGACTTTGAATTGTGTTCGCAACTTAATATACTTCCCGATGCATTTTCTCTCATGCGCTCCAGCGCTTTGCCTTTATCACACACCACCACCAGGATGGAATCAATTACCCTTCTCAGGCTGGGAAGAATCCTTAATTTTATAAAACTTCTAAACGACAAGGGTGTTAACATTCCCGACGCTTCAATGAATAACGGCCTATTTTGGAATCTGGAAGACCGAATGGAAACCGGATTAAAGCTTCTTCAGATGTTTTTAAATGACGGAAAAATAAGGGGAATAACCCCGGAAGGGGATGTTTTTGAACACAGGATTTCATCGGAGCTTTCCAAAAAGTTTATTCAACGGTTGAGAGGGATACACGTCAGGGGAACGATTTGATCGCTATAATTTAGGTTTTAGTCTCATTTGATACGTGCAGGCAACAGAAACGTTCCATAATTTTTTCTATATCTTTCCGTGATGTTGATTAAACAAGGGAAATATTGTCTAAAGTCATTTTCGAGAATATCATACATGTCGTTTAAGATTGCCATTGCCAATCCCACGGAGAATTTCTTTGTAACTCTTAGATTTATTCTGGTTAACGCTGTTTTAATTCCCGCCAATTTTCGGTAGGAAAACAATATATTTTCACGAATCATTACAGGAAGAAACTGTCGCAACTTTGGCGGCAATTCGGATGTGTTTTTTTCTAAAGTTTCGTAAATATACTCACAGAACTCTTCAAGAGAAATGTTCGCAATAAGCTCGAAATCTTTGGCAAGGAAATGGTCATAAAATACATCCACCAAAACCCCGGAAAGCAAACGGAAATGGTTCTTTACTCTTTCTTTGCTTGTTTTTACCAACACATGGGTATCGGTAAATTGATCCACAAATTGATGCATCAAAATACCGCTTTGAACGCCTTTGGGGACAAATTTTCTGTCGGAGCCTCTTAGAAAATCAGCAGCGATATTTCCGGATATAAAACCCGTCTCCTTTGGGGAAAGAACTAAATGCGCTAAAAAGTTCATTTCTTTTAATAAATACGAAAATTTTAATCAAACGATAAGATATTTTGAGAGGTTATAACAGGAATTTTTTGGCGGCAGAATGCTTAACTTAAGATTCTGCCGCAATTTTTATCTTTAATGATCAATTAGCCAATGGGTGTGGGTTTGCAGAGATGTTTGTCTTCCATGGCCACACGGCCACACCCACCACATACGTATTTCATGGCGGACAATTTATCCTTGCACATATGCGAATGTTCTACCTTGTGTGATCCGCAAAAACTACAATTTTCCGCCTCGCCACAGGGATTACAAAGATGCCCGGGCGCATCCGCCACCGCACCACAATTTTTGCAAGTATAAGCCATAATTCTGCCTCCTTTCATATGAGCGCAAATAAAATTGAGAAAAATATAAATATCCTAAATGAATCAGCATTTTATTAGCTGTCATTTAGGAAGAAACATACACTTATTTTGTATCGCTTCCATAAACGTGTCTTCTTTAATATTTAATTACCAAAAACACATTGTCAAGCAACGACTCGACATTCAATTAAAAAGGCCAGAATTTATTATCAAACCAGATTTTTTCCTTTAACGCTTTATCGATATCCACCAGCATGTTCAAATGATCGCGCTCCCAGGTTGCAAGCCATTCGTATAAGGCTTTGGCTTCGAGATCGGATGCAGTTTGCGCGCTCTTTGCGTAAAGTTGGATGGCACGTTCCTCCATGGCGATACCTGCGGAGATCGCGGCCGCTTCAAAACCGGCCGCCGATATTTTCTCCTTGATTTCTCGTGTCAGGACCTTGGATGCAACGCTGCCAGTGTCTTTTTGATAAAGATCGCCAGGGATGAATTTTTTGTCTTTGCGATATGCCTTGAACTGCTCGGACAGCGTTTGGATGTGTTTTTGTTCTTCCTTGGCCAGCATGTCAAAAACGTCCTGAACAGCCTTGTTTTCGGCCTTTTCGGCAATGTTTTTATAAAATGCTTTACCCCTTCGTTCCAGCAAAATCGCCTGCTTTAATATATCCAGCNNCGGCCAACGGCAACCAGGTCGAATTCATCACGAGAAAGGCGGTCCAATAACTCGTGGATAGTCTGTTTGGACCCCTTGGGAGTTTCCCCTTTTATCCGCATGCTGACAAAATCCGTATCCAAGCCCACACCGCCTACGGTAATAACAGGTTTTCGTATTATCTTTTTTGTCCAACCGGCCAGGTTCAAATCAGAACCGGAAAACTCAGGTTCAAAAAACCGCAATGAACTGCAGTGGAAAATGTC
>DNGT01000415.1 GCA_003486165.1 Desulfobacteraceae bacterium | reverse complement strand
GAGCCTTTGCCGTGGAATTTGAACTGATTGTCAACCCTGTATATCCAATGCCAAATCTTGAAAAGATGCTATCAGAGTGTAAAAAATCAATGGTTCTGATGGGCATTATCTCAAATGCCCAATTTTTTACCCCTTACCTATTCACCTGGTTCCTTAATCTAAGCCCGGAAGATCTCGGATTTAAGTCTGATCTAATTTTTTATTCTTACAAATCGAGACATGCAAAACCATCGACGTTTATGTTTGAAGCTGCCGCCAAAAACCTCAGAAATATGGACATTTCGGCGCATTCAGTACTTTATATTGGAAACGACATGCTAAATGACATTTATCCGGCAAAAATGGTGGGGTTTAAAACCGCGCTTTTTGCAGGTGATGCCAGATCCCTGCGCCTGAGAGAAAACCATCCCAAATGCCAAAACCTTTCCGCCGATATTGTCATCACAGATCTTGTTCAAATTCTCGATCTTTTAACATAGCTATCATTTATGTATTGATGGAGTTTTTATATGGTATGAGAGTATGAGGGTATGGATTAAAGCGGTTTAATTCTTATTTTGCTGCCGTATTTATCTCTATCAAGATTCCAGTCAGAGATGTCGCCGGCGTCTTTGGGAATATCTTCCTTTATGAGAACATTTTTTTGGTTATGGTTTAGCTTAAGCGAAGAGTAAATTCCACGAATTGTTGTATCGGCAAAAATAACATCACTAACTTTGACTTCGGGAATTCCCTTTTCTGAAGTTGACCATTCAACAATTTCTGATATTTTTTCCCTTATCTTCTGAATTTCTGTTTTTGAATCTTCGATTTTCTGGGTAAGCTCATCGATTTCATTTGTAATTTGATCCTGTTTGTTAAAGAGGCTTTCCAGTTTATTTTCTCTGTTTTCTATTTCTAAATCCAGTTCAGAAAGTTTTACTTCTGCGCCCTCGAGTTGGGCTTTGTCTCCTGTCTTTTTTATATTTTCTATTTCTTCTGATAGTTTTCTTCGTTTTACAAGGGTACGATCTTGTACTTGTGCCATGTCTGCAATCACTTTTTCGATGATACCCGGTTCATTCTCTATTTCCTTAATTCGGCGATGATACTCTGCCTGTTCCTGTTTTTTTAGCGGTATAATCTCTTTTATGGCATCGATTTCCTCTTTTACTTTCTCATCGTATCCAATGCTAAGACTGCAAGGTTTTGATATTTCAGATCCGATCTGGATGGCCCGTATTCCCTTTTTTGCAGAAACTCTGGAGGATAAAATCGGACCACTCCTGGCAATGCACGCGCCACTGGTATTAATTTTAGAATCGATGATTTCTTTCTCTACAATGACATCGCCCAAAACTTCAATGTCTGATTCATGAACATACATGGCGCTGATACTGCCGCCGCCTTTTATTTTTGCTCCGATAATCCCTCCGTAAACACTGATATCACCGTCCATCTCTATTTCAGCCTTGAGTATCTCATTTGCCTTAAGACTGTTTCCTCTTACACGGTATCCACTCTGAATGGTACCGATGACATCAATTTTTCCATTGAAATCCACATGTCCGGTTTTTAAACTCACTCCGCCTGAAATTTCAAGCCTCGGTGAAACGTAGACCTTACCAACGGCTGAAATCTCAGGAACACCGTCGGTCTCTGCATAAATTTTAAGCTTGTCTTCGGAAATTGAAGCCCCTTTCCCTTTCCGAAGCGTTATATCTTTTGGTTTCGAAACAGTTAAATAACGACCATATACGTCATGTCCTGCCGCGCCTTCAACAGCCGGAATCTTTTCGGCAAGAAGATCTCCTTTTTTAACTTGAGGAATATCTCCCCTGTCTTTAAAGTCTATGGTCCCTCCATCTTTTACAGTGCCGATTTTTAAGGGATCTGTATCAAAGTAATATTTAATAGAGGCATTTGTTCCTTTATCCGGGGATTTGCCTTCTGCGACCTTTAATGGTGTATCCACGCCTTCTTTATTTTCCAGGTAATCCGATATTTTTTCATCGTCTACTATCCCATATTTGATTCCTTTTTCTTCGAGATAATCCTTAATGTCCTGGAGAGTGAACGAAACTGTACTTTCTTTATTTATTGACAAAAATGCGCTCAGCTTATCTTCTGAAACAGTCAAATCGANNTTAAGAATCGCATCACATTGATCCTTAGTCATCACATTCGATTCAACCAATATGTCTCCGATCATTTTAACGGTCTTGGTCTTTTCATAATTCTTTTTTTGCTCCATCAGAGCATGCTCAATATCCTCATGAGTTACAAATTCATTTTTTACAGCAATCATACCGAATTTTCTATCCATCTTTCTTGTTTCAATCACCTTCTGGATAGATAGAAGAAAATCGAGCTGGTTCTGAGACATCATCCCTTGCGCCACCAGAATTTCCCCTAAAAGCTTTTTATTCCCGTCAAGTTGATCTTGCCTTTGAATAGACAATGCTTCCTGAATCTGTTTTTCATCAACGAATTTGTACTTTACGGCCAACTTCCCCATAACCAGGTAGGCATCATCTTGGGAAATTGAATCAATTTCTCCTTCCTTTAACATCGAAACATGGGTGCTTTCTTTTTTTCTGTTTTCAACCTTAAAATCAACCTCAAATGAAGTGCCGCAGTTCTTGCATGATACCTTGCGACCCATAAAAGTTTCAGGTGTCCGGTATCTGCATTCACATGAGGGGCACATCGTTATTCTTTTTTTGTCTTTTTCCATTTTCATTCGCACTCTGATATGGGATCTAACAATCAAGCATCTGTATTCTTATTTTAAATACGGATTATTCTCAAGAAAGGTAAGCAGAAATCATGCCAAATAGTTTTAAACACCTAAATATCCATATTTTCGATTATTCCTCTATATTAATTTATTTTAATGCAATATCAATTGGTTGAGATTTTAAAACAGAGCGATCACTTNNGGTCTTTAACCATATTGGAGTGTTAAACTTGAGGAAAAAAATATATTTTTATATCACTCAAAGACCATAAACGGCATTTTTTTGACAGAATTATCGGTATTTTTTTAATGCACTGGAAAACGATTTTACGGGTTAAATTAGCTGTTTTCAAACTATCGACGAATCACCATCTTGTCAAGAAGATAAGAGGATCAAAGGGTTAACCTATTGACAAATTGATAGTTTAATGCACTAATACCGTAACTCACGATTGAAGCCTTTCGCTAGAATGGAATAATGCGTGTAATCCAGATATTCATTTTATTCACCTTCCAAAGGAGCCGTTTATGAAAAAGAAATGTGAAATAAAATTCTCTGATCTCAGATCGATATGTGACCCAAAGATGTTCACTTTTAAGACTACCGCGGAAGTTGATCCCCTGAACAAAGTCATCGGCCAGGAGCGAGCGGTTCAAGCCATCGAGTTTGGTTTGAACATTAAAAGCCCGGGATATAATATATTTGTTACGGGGATAGAAGGTACCGGCAAATCAACCATTATCAAAGATATCGTTACTCAGCATGCCAAAAAGTTACCCTCTCCGGTGGACTGGTGCATGGTCAATAATTTTAAAGATGAATATCATCCCAAAACCATTTGTGTTCCCAAGGGGAAAGCAACCCGATTTTCAAAAACCCTGGACAAGTTAATTGATGATCTGAAAAAAGAACTCCCCAAAGCCTTTGAACATGAATCCTATCAGCAAAGACTATCTGAAGTCCAAAAAAAATACACAGAGCAGCAAAAGGATATTATTAAAAAACTTGAAGCATTGGCATCACAACACAATATTCAGATTAACAGGACCAAAGCCGGTTATCAAACCATCCCCATCGTAAAAGAAAAGGCGATCTCACCGGAAGAATTCCTTGCGCTCCCAAAAGATAAACAGACTGAAATCGAAGAAAATATCAGTCTCGTTCAATCTGAAATCGATGCTACGATTCGTGAAATCAACAAAATCAATCAGTCGATGAATTCGCACATTGAAAAACTGATGCAGGAAATAGCGCTGTTTGTTGTAAAACAGCGGATAGATGTCATCAGGGATGAATACAAACCTGCAAAAGATATTTTGATCTATTTAGATGAAGTTGAGGCCGATATTCTTGAAAACGTTCAGGATTTTATTGCTTCAACAGAACCGAAGTCACCCTTTGAAGGCATGATGTTTCAAGCTGCCAAGCCGTCTTTTCTGCGTTATCAGGTGAATGTTCTGGTGGATCAAAAAGATCTAAAAGGCGCACCTGTTATTTTTGAGACAAACCCCACGTATCAAAATGTTTTTGGTCAAATTGAAAAAAGAGCCTATATGGGGACGGTGACCACCGACTTTACCATGGTTCAGGCAGGATCACTCCTAAGGGCCAACGGCGGCTATCTCATCATGGAAATTGAATCTATTCTCATGAACCCGTTTGTATGGGAAGCGCTTAAACGTGCACTTCAAAATAAACTGCTGTCCATAGAAGATGTCGCCTCGTGGATGGGATATGGCACATCATCATTACGTCCGGAACCGATTCCTATGGAAGTCAAAATAATTTTATTGGGCAGTTATCATCTTTTTCATTTGCTCCAGAACTATGATTCAAAATTCAATAAAATATTTAAAGTAAGAGCAGACTTTGATCATGAAGTCATAAAAAATGATCATACCATTCAAAATTATGCACGTTTCATCGCCAGAGCCTGCAATGAAGAAAAGCTTCTTCCTTTAACGCCAAAAGGTGTTTCCGCCATCGTAGAATATGGAGAAAAATATATCTCCAACAAAAATAAACTTTCCATTCGGTTCGGGCCTGTTCTGGGAATTTTAATAGAAGCAGATTATTGGGCCCGAAAAAGGAATGCCAAGCAGGTAACAGATAAGGACGTGATCAAGGCATTTACAGAATATAGATTTCGCTATAATCTCTATGAAGAAAAGATACATGAATCTTATGTTGATGATACGATTATGATTGACGTTGAAGGTGATGAAATCGGCCAGGTGAATGCACTTGCCGTTTTTCAAATCGGAGACATTTCTTTTGGTCGCCCTTCTCGTATCACGGCTGAAACCTACATGGGTAAGCAAGGTGTCGTCAATATTGAACGTGAAGCCAAACTCAGTGGAAAAACCCACGACAAAGGCGTTCTGATCCTTTCCGGTTATTTGGGCCGAACCTTTGCTCAAAACTATCCTCTGAATTTATCCATCAGCATCACTTTTGAGCAGAGTTACAGCGGCATCGACGGCGACAGTGCTTCATCCACAGAACTGTACGCCATTATCTCAAGTCTCTCCGGTATCCCCATCCACCAGGGAATTGCCGTAACCGGTTCCGTAAATCAAAAAGGAAAAATTCAGGCCATCGGCGGTGTGAATCAAAAAATTGAAGGTTTTTTCGATGTTTGTAAAACAAAAGGATTTACCGGCAAACAGGGGGTTCTCATTCCCAGAGCCAATGTTAAAAATCTGATGCTTAAAAAAGAGGTTATCGATGCTGTAAAGAAAAAAGAATTTCACATCTATCAGGTTTCAACGGTCGAAGAAGGTATCGAGATATTGACCGGCGTCCCGGCAGGAGTATCGGATGAAAACTACGAATACCCTGTCGATACCGTTTATGGAAACGTACAGGCCAAGCTTAAAGGGTACTTGGAACGTTCGTTCGAGCTGAAAAAGCAGTTTGAAGCGCAAAACGAGACTAACGATTAGATCGTTTGTTTAAGGAATTAATTTTCATGAAGATTTTCACTACATCTATAAAAGGGATTCTCATCATTGAGCCCAAAACCTTTAAGGATACACGCGGCTTTTTTATGGAGACTTACAACCAGAACAGATATAACGCGTCCGGAATCAACGCGACATTTGTTCAGGATAATCTTTC